>SCQL01000100.1 GCA_004299235.1 bacterium | reverse complement strand
CTAGAGCTGCGACGGGAAGAACGAGATGGACGCACCGCCCGCAGCTTGATAGCGTCGTCTTTCTCGCCAAGCTTCCGTGCTTTAGATTGCGCTGCGTCGTAGTCGAGCAGCTGCAAGCGAAGCGCAGGTCAGCAGCAGCATTCCAAGCGCATGGCAGGCGGGACGCACCTTCTTCTCGCGCTTCGAGATGGCGTTAGCGACTTCGGGCAGATGGGCGCAGAACTTGCCAATCGGCTCGAGGACGGTAGCTCGGTACGGGGCGTCCTGTAGACGTGCACATCAGCCGCACTGCCCAGCTCAGCTCGCAACCCTAACGCACGATAGTCCTAGCGATATCGCCCTCCAACTCCTCAACCGCACGCTTGTACGCATTCGCCGAGATAGCCTGCTCGCCCGAGTCGGTGCCAAAGAACATGTCGATGGTCGTGCCTATCCGCGTCGAGGATGCCGAGACGTTGCGGACGGCGTCGAGGTAGGCCTTGGCCTCCTTCTGCAGAGCATTGCTGTTCGTCTGGAGTCTACGCACAGGCAATCGGGTCAGTACACATCTCTGGACAGCGTGGAGAGCCGCCTGCACGCACTGCTTGAACCGCTCCGACTCTGACCTGAACGCCGAGTCGTCCGTCCGCTCGACCTGGCCCAACTTCATGCTCATCTGCGTCCCGAACCGGCTCGAGGCCTTCTTGAGACCACTCCACGACATGGTGTGCTGCTTGGCGGACCGACAGAGGGGTGGGATGGCGAGATTGGCGTAGTGGGGAGGGGTCGGGAGGGGAGGTGTCAGACTCGACTGGGAGAGAGCGTGAGGATGCGCCGGCTCGCCTGTGCCTGGGATGGACTGTATCGAGAAGCTAGCGACAGGAAGCAGCGGTTCAGAAGCTGTGTGAGCGGAGTGCTGCGTCTTTGCGGTGACAAGGGGCGAGGACGAACCCTTTGGGCGGACTTGACCACCCTCACACCGCTGTGCTGCAGTCTGAGCGCTTTTGTGAGCTCAGTCAAGCGTTGCGAGGGCTCTCCCGCCTCTACAGCCAGCCCGCGCTCGAGGACTCGTCGTTCTCCCTCCTCCCGCTTCTTCATCTCTCGACGAGGCTGTCGGCGCCGCAACCGCCTGGGACGCTTGAGAGCTGACGTTGAGCGATCGACGCGTCTTCTCGCAACGCATCCCTCGAGCCGAAACCCCGCCGAGTGACCTTGCGGTTCCACCCTGTCCGTGACTTGCTCCTAAAGATCCTCCTGCACTGCCTGTTCTCGCTCGACTTCCTTCGTACCCGTGCGCGGTCACTCGAGCGACACAATGCCCTACATGATCCTCAAGGTCACGCACGAC
>SCQL01000099.1 GCA_004299235.1 bacterium | reverse complement strand
AAAGGCGTCAGATGCATAATTGTCACCATAAACATTTGTAAATATAGTGCCATCAGCATGGGTGATAGTATGTAAAAGAATTTTATTCGTAGGGGAAAATTGATAACCATAACTAATTGTAGTTGTCCCATCAGAAATAGAGCTTGGAAGCATCCCCTCTAGTTCATCTCCTGCGTTGAGGTAATATGGATAAGCTATTGATACAGGATTTCCTTGTGCATCATGTTCGCCAGTTAAAACATTGCCAGTTAAGAAGGGATCTACATAGTTAACTGTCAAATGACGCCCAAAATCGTCATCAATACGAATTAGATGATGTTCGGAATTATAGGTAAAATTCAAATGATTTCCATGCACATCTTCAATGCTTGTTAAGGTGCCATCACTTAAATTGTAGGTTTCAATCTCGTTATTTTTTGTTTCAAGATAAAGTGATGTGAGGTTTTTATCTGTGATTGCTACGGCCAAAAGCGGAGATGTGATATAGGCTGAAGGTGTAGCATTCCACACCCAATCTGATGTGTTGTCTGGTCTTGTTCCTGTCAGGACAACCGAAGTCTGATCTTCTCGAAGTATAGTAAGAACTGCCGACAAATCGTTATTTTTGTAAAGAGATGCTGATCGTTCATAATTGAAAATCCATCTTTTTGTAGAAGTCACATAGTTTCTTGACCAAACAATAGGAAATGGAGATTCATTCTTATAGTCAACTTCGTATGCGGAGAGTAATTTAGTAGAGAAATCAACTGGATCGGGTGTTTCGCCCATGTTCTCCTTTGAGTAAAAATAGCTTTTTGATGAGGCAATTTTTGTAGGTGAGGCATTTGAAATACAAATAAATCGAGATTCATTGGCTACCGTAATCTCTGTACTTCCATCGTTTCCTTTACAGATTGCAGTTTGATATAAGGGAGTGTTGGCAAATGGAGTTGGAACCCCATTTGCATTGGGAGCATAAATTGTGACGTGATACCAATAAGCATAGCGTAGCGCTCCCGGTGAGCCGTCTGCGGTATCTTCTGTAACATCAAATGAACAGCCGTTAGGACAATAATTTGCCCGATTATTACCCGTAGATAAAAAATCGGAAAACCAAGCGGCTCCCGCCGAATACGGTGTTAGGAACCGTGTTGTGTTATATTTCCAATAATACCGTATTGGTTGATAGCAACTTATTGATACCGTGTCAGAACTGTAACCACAAGTACTTGCTTCGGCCTTATGCGGAAAAGAGAAAAATAAAACCCCAAATAAAATAAGTAGTAAATACTTGTATTTTGACTTATCCATAATGTGCCTGCAATGTTTTAATAAAGAAAAACGCACAAACATAACGGCA
>SCQL01000098.1 GCA_004299235.1 bacterium | reverse complement strand
GAGCCGGTTCACCGGTGACGCGGTCGACGTGGCTGAGCCGGTTCAGCCGGCACCGGACCAGGACGGCGTGCACGGTCGAGGCAGGCATGTCGAGCTTCGCTGCGATCTGCACCGGCCCCAGACGGTGCTTCCAGCGCAGGTGCACGATCTTCCGCACCATTGGCTGCGGGGTCTTTGCGTGCTGGCTGTGCCGAGCCGAGGACCGGTCGATCATCCCGTTCACGCCTTCGTCGCGGTAGCGCTGGGCCCATTTCGTGGCAGTGCGATACGAGACGTTGAAGAACTCGGCCGCTCGCGACGGTGGCCAACCATCGTCAACGATCAGGCGCGCCAGACGGAGTCGGTGTTTCGGGGTCAAAGCCGCGTTAGCGTGTGCCACGAAGGCCTCCCTGTGGAAGTGGGTCCTAGACAGCTCCACTCCACATTCGGGAGGCCTTCACCTATCTACGGCACGCCGTATCCGATCGCACAACGTGCCTGGGCATCACACCTAGTCAGTGGAGACCAAGTCGCGAGGCGACCTACTTAGCCCACTGAGGCGCGGTCATCGTGCGCTCAGAATTGCTCGCGATGGTGTCCTGAGCACGGGTCAACGGCCGTGAGCCCGGTGTCCATCGCCAGCTACCCGCGGGCACAAGGGTTAATCCCGTCTGAGCGCCGCAGTGACCGGAGTTGTCGGGCCCCTAACGCGTCGGCAGCTGGTATGACGGAACTCAGCCGTCCGTCATCCCTTATGGACACAGGTAACCACTCGAAAGACGGGCGCTTCGTCGTGCGAATGGCACCCTAGTAAGGGTGGGTGCGGAACCGCCCGGGCGCGAGCGCTGGATGGTTTGTCGGGCGCTCGAGGAGCTCCGCGACTATCCGCGCGGTCGCGGGGGCAAGCGTGATGCCGAGCATGGCATGCCCCGCCGCTACTACTACGGTAGGCCACCGCCGGAGGGGACCGATGAGCGGTAGCCCGTCGGGCGTGAGAGAACGCACTCCGGTCCACGGCTTCGGATACGGCACGTCATGGAGTTCCGGCAAGTATTCGCCGAGCGCGCTTAGGATCCCGTTCGCGCGCCGGACACTGACACGACCGTCGGACGAATTGATTCCCATAGTGCCAGCGACGCGAAGTCGT
>SCQL01000097.1 GCA_004299235.1 bacterium | reverse complement strand
TCGGGCTGTTCGTGGCGATGATCATCCTTGGCGGTCGCGTGGAGCTCGCCAAGCAGTCCGTGGACGCAGCCGCGTACGAAGCAGCACGAGCAGCCTCGATCGAGCGAACCCAGAGTGAGGCGATCGCCGCGGGCAGGTCCTCTGCCGCCAGCAGCCTCAACGACCAGGACGTGAACTGCACCAGTACGAACATCACGGTGAACGCTGCGGCGTTCGACGCGCCGATCGGGAACACCGGCCAGGTGAACGTCACGGTGACCTGCACGGTGAACCTGTCGGACCTGAGCATCCCCGGCCTACCCGGAACGCGCACGATCACCGCCACCGCGAGCAGCCCCGTCGACGTCTACCGGGAGCGCCGATGACGAGGCACCAGGCCAGGCGACAGCAGGACGAGTGCGGGTCCATCAGCGTCTGGTTCGCCACCGCGTCACTGGTGATGACCATCCTGGTCGGGTTGACCGTCGACCTCGGTGGCAAGGTGAACGCCCAGCAGCAGGCCCGCAGTGCCGCCGCCCAGGCCGCGCGCACCGGCGCCCAGGAGGTCGAGGGCTCGACCGCCATCCGCGGCGAGGATCTCCGCGTCGACATCAACGCCGCCAAGGCCGCCGCGCAGGGCTACCTCAACGCCGCCGGCGTGGAGGGCAGCGTCAGCGTCGTCAACGGCGACACCCTGATCGTGCGAACCACCGACACCTACAACAGCAAGTTCCTCGGGGTCATCGGGCTCAACTCGATGAGCGTCACCGGGGAGGCGTCTGCGCGGCTGGTCCGCGCTCAAGGAGGCATCGAACGATGACCACGCCCACCCTGCGCCAGCGGCTGACCGGGCTCCTCGCCACCGTCGCCGTCCTCGGCATCATCATCGGACTACCGGCCCTGTTCCTCGGGCTCGGCGCGAACCCGATCCCCGACCAGACGCCGAGCTGGGACAGCGTCAAGAACGCACTCCTCGCACCCGACGACGGCACCTTGATCCTGGGCCTGTTCGAGGTGATCGGCTGGGCCGCGTGGGCCTTCCTGACCCTCAGCCTGGTGGTGGAGACCATC
>SCQL01000096.1 GCA_004299235.1 bacterium | reverse complement strand
CCACCACCCTCGGCCTCCGATACTCGCTCCGCGCCGCCGCCCGTAACGGCGCACGGCTGAACCCTTTCCTCGCTGCGATTGCCGGTCAGGGATCGGTTGGGAAGGAGGAGTGGGTCAAGGGCGGGTTCCAGGCGAAGATGGACCGGAAGGAGGCAGTGCAGATCCTTGGGTTGAGGTGAGTTGTGCGAATGCTGCGGCATCGACCTGCGAGGTCATCTCGTCCGCTCCGAGGATACTCGCAGGCCGACGTCCCAGACAAGTCGACTGACACGGCCCCGCGAAACTCGCAGGGAGTCGCACATGACGATGACCCGCCTCAAGGACGCACACCGACGGATCATGCTTGCGTTCGTCACGATTCCTCTCGTTCTCTCCTCTGGGCCAATACTGACGCGAGGGGAATGCGCAGGAACCACCCCGACCGAGGAGGCTCGCCGTACATCGCGTCGAAGGTCAACGAGGCGAAGGTGAGTCCTCACTCGACTCTCCCATAAGCCGATTGCGATGCTGACGTCTCTTCACACTGCAGGACTTGCTTGGTGAGACCGCCTGCAAATGGCACCAACGCCAAACGGCGATACTGACTTGCTCTTCCGACGCAGAGAAGCAGCTGTCGAAGTAAAGGCTTTCCTCGTCCTTCGGACACCCGTGTACAGTATCTCCTCATCGTGCGTCATCGTCCTTGCTGTCAATCGACTAGGGAGGTTTTAGCTGACGATTGCTCCGCTCACAGCTCGCCTCCCCGTTCCCGCCACTGCAACGCATGACTCCCCTCCCCGCCTTCTTCCGCTCACCAGGCGACATACCCCTACCATCCGACTCACTCCAGTCGACCCGTTGTATCAGCACCTCTCGCTTCGCTCCTCCGCCCCGACTTTCGATTCTCGGTTGTCACTCCGGTCTCTGTAATAGATAACTCGATTCGCAGGGGTTCATGCCTCGGCTCTACCGCTTAAGCACCCTCACTGCATCACGGAGGCGGTGGCGCTTCCCGCTCGATCCGCTTGTCGCCTCAGGACGCTGCTCGAGCGAGGTGACGCTACTGAGTGGGTCGCGTGGTGTCGAGGAGAGCGACGTGCGGGAGGTGCTGATGGATGACCGTGGGTCGCTGTCTGTGCGTGTGATGCGCTTGACGAGTTTGTTCCTACGAGAGGGACCAATGTGAGCAATCAGGCCAACCCGCTATCACAGTCACCACTCACCTGTCGACG
>SCQL01000095.1 GCA_004299235.1 bacterium | reverse complement strand
TGGATTGCCGATATCGCGCTCATCGTCGTCACCGAGGCCCTAGCTGCCGGTGACCTGATCAAGGCCCGCTCTGCCGCCTTCGTGGCCAACCACGCCGACCCCGACGGCGAGAGCACCCGATTGTGCCTGGCCCACGTCGTGAAGGCTGAAGGCAACCAGCTCGAAGCCGACCGGATCCTGCGCGAAGAGGTCTGCAACCGCTCCGACGACGGCGACGCTCCCATGGAACTGTCGGAGCGTACGAGGACCATCATTCGTACACACGGCTGGCTCGCGAGCTGACTCGGGAAGGAAGCACCCAGCACATGACAACTTTCGACCAGGAGTTCCATCACTCCCTCACCGCCCGCTACGTCGCGTCCGACGGCGACCGCCCCGACGACCTCGACGCCCGCCGCGTCGCCCGGGCGGTGTTCGTTCGCGACACCGTCCGCACGCTCTACAACGCGGACAAGAAGTTTGGGATCGACCCCGCCGACAACGGCTTGCTGGCCGAGCTCGTAGACGCCGCCGAAGCACCTCGAGCACATCGCCAACGACGTCAGCCAGCGATCAGTCATGGCGCCGCCCACCACAGGAGGAGACACCCCATGAGGAAGCACCACTCAGCACTCGCGGGAGGCGCCTTCGCCCTGGCCCTGATCCTGACGGGCTGTGGCGGCGGCGACACCACGCCCGAGGTCCAGGAGACCCCCAGCCAGACAGCCAGCGACACACCCTCGCCCACGCCCACCACCACGCCGACTCCGAAGACGCCGGAGGAGAAGGCAGCGGCCCAACTGACCGAGTACCTCGAAGTGCGTGATACGGCGTACCGGAAGCGCGACATCAACTTCAAGACCCTCCACCCGGTGGCGACGGGGGACGAGTTTCTGCAGCTGCAGCACGTCGTCGCCAGAATGACGAACGAGAACGTCACGGTCATCGGTCAGTACGGGCACACGCTCGCGGACCCACGGAACCGCGGGGCGTCCATCCTGATCGTCGATTGCGAGGACCGCTCGAACGTGACATGGAAGAACGACGGGGCTGTCCGCCAGCCGGACTTCACCGATCCCGAAGGCAACCCGCTAC
>SCQL01000094.1 GCA_004299235.1 bacterium | reverse complement strand
GCAGACGCTGCTGCCGCTCGCCAACGAAAGCCTCGTCCTCGTCGAAGCAAGCTGGCGGCACCTTGACGTCCTCGCCCTCCACCGCCTGCCGATACCGCACGACCTGCTGCAACACCTTATCCGCCCGCCTCGCCACCAAAGCCTTGACAAGCTTCGCAGCCGTTGTACTCGCCGAGTCGGCCTCGTCGACGCAGACGGCCGACGCGACATGGTGCAGCGCGACGAAGTGAAGGAACGGCGTCGACTCTTCCGAGACGGCGCCCGACGAGAGAGCGTCGACGTAGGCCATGAGAAGCGCCTCGTTCGTCTCCCTTGGCTCGAGGTAGCTCGCGATCGCCGTCTCCACCCGAGTCGAGTCTACGTCGCTGATCGCGTCGTCGACTGAGAAGCGAAGGTGTCGAAGGATATGGGCGTAGTCGGTCCAGATGAGGCGGCGGTAATCGGCTGGGTAGGACATGGCGAGTGGTGGGATGAGGACGAGGCCGAAGAGCCGGTCTGAGAGCGAGATCGAGTCGTACAGGCCGACGAGGTCGGTGAAGAGCTGGTAGAACGGCGCTGTGCTTAGCCGGGCGGAGACGCCTTCGATCGTCGCGTCGGATGTGCGCGTATCGGGCTGGAGGATCTGCTTCGAGCGCGAGTGCTTGATCGCGAGCGGTTCGAGGAGCGCAGTCATCGACCGCTGAACAGTCTCGTCGCGGAAGACTTCGGCCGTCGCGCCGCTCGTACCCGTCGTCGCGCCGTTGTCCTTCTCCAACATGAAGACTTTGATAAGGTCGAAGATCAGGGTGGGCGGGTCCGGCTTCTGCTGCACCGACGGCGAAGCGTAGACGACTCGCATCAGCGCAAGCGACGTCTGCACGAGCTCAACTTCGCTGGCGTCCCAGCCGTCCGGAAGACGTTGGAAGACGGGCGACGTGGCGGAGCGGAGGAGCTCGTCGAGTGCACAGAGGGGCCAGTCGGGCGAGAGGACTGGGTCGGTAGGTGCGAACGGCGCGAGACAGCCCGTAAGCTTGAGGTCTTGCGGAGTTGGGTAGAGAGGGCCGACGACTCGTCCGCCTGTTGCGGTGACAATGGCATGGGTGACGAAAGGTCGAAGGATTGAGGAGCGAGCGAGGGCGGGAAGTTCGAGCGTGGTGTCAAGAGCGGCGAGGGTCGAGAACGAGGCGTCCGCATTCGACAAGGTGCAGAAAACCCAGTCGACGAGGTCGCGAGCCGTGACGGCGTCCTCGACATGCAGGAGAGGGAGGAGGGCGAGGGTGAGATCAAGGCGATCTGGCAAGGCGATACGCGGGAGAAGCGAGACGGCGATGGCGGTC
>SCQL01000093.1 GCA_004299235.1 bacterium | reverse complement strand
GAGACGTGCCATTACCAGAGATGCTCCAGCGACATCAAATGTCGAGCTCCGCGTGCTTCGCGTTCGCCATGATCCACTTCTTGCGACCCTCGACCTCGTTCCCCATGAGCTCGTCGAAGACGACGTCGGCCTCTTCGGCGTCGTCGAGCGTGACCTTCTTCAGGGTGCGCGTGGCGGGATTGAGGGTCGTCTCCCAGAGCTGCTCGGCGTTCATCTCGCCAAGACCCTTGTATCGCGCGATGGCGGGCTCGCGACCACCCTTGCCGTCGTCGGTGCCCTCGTCGCTCGTCGCGTTCGCATCGGCCTCGGCCTCGGCGGCGTCGACCGCTGCGCTGGCGCGCCTGCGACCCTTCGCGGTCTTCTCCTCGCTCTCGATCGCTTTCGCCTTTCGGTCGTCGCGCTTCTTCCGCGCCTCGCTCTTCATCTCCTTCATGAGCTTGTCGCGCTCGTGGTCGGAATATGCCCAGCGGACGTCCTTCCCGAGCTGGAGGCGGTAGAGCGGCGGCTGGCCGATGTAGATGCGGCCTTCCTCGATGAGCGGCTTGAAGTGCCGGTAGAGAAGCGTGAGGAGCAGGGTGCGGATGTGCGACCCGTCGACGTCGGCGTCGGCAAGGAGGATCGTCTTGCCGTAGCGCAGCTTCTTCATGTCGAAGTAGTCGCCGATCCCCGTGCCGAGCGCCGTGATGAGCGACTTGATCTCCTCGTTCCCGAGCATCTTGTCGGCGCGCGCCTTCTCGACGTTCAGGATCTTGCCGCGGAGCGGGAGGATCGCCTGGAAGCGACGGTCGCGTCCGGACTTCGCGGAGCCCCCGGCCGATTGGCCCTCGACGATGATCAGCTCGCAGCGCTCCGGGTCGCGCTCCGAACAGTCGGCGAGCTTGCCGGGCAGCGAGAAGCCGTCGAGCGCGCCCTTGCGCAGCACGAGATCGCGCGCCTTGCGGGCGGCCTCGCGCGCGCGGAACGCGGTGAGGCACTTCTCGACGATGCGCCGCGCGTCCGGGGGGTTCTCCTCGAGGTACTGGCCGAGCGCGTCGTTCACGGCCGCGGCGACCTGGCCGGCGATCTCGGCGTTGCCGAGCCGCGTCTTCGTCTGGCCCTCGAACTGTGGCTCGCGGACCTTCACGCTGATGACCGCGGTGAGTCCCTCGCGCACGTCGTCCGACGTCAGGTTCGGATCGGACTCCTTCAGCTGGCCGTTCTTGCGCGCGTATGCGTTGAGCGTGCGCGTGAGCGCGGTGCGGAATCCAGTGAGGTGCGCGCCGCCATCGATGGTGTTGATGTTGTTCGCGAACGTGTAGACCTTCTCCGCGAAGCCGTCGTTGTACTGCAGCGCGACCTCCACGACGGTCCCGTTCTCATGCGCCTTCTCGAC
>SCQL01000092.1 GCA_004299235.1 bacterium | reverse complement strand
GGCGACGCACCAAGATGATGCCGGCCAGCACCACAGCCAGCATCAGCGCGTCGTTGTGGCCCTCCGCGCAGGACCAGATCGCCACGGGGTTGAGCGCGATGCCCGCCGAGAGCACCAAGCGCCGGCGCAGCTCCCAGCCTTCCGTGGCGACGAAGGCCAGGGCGGCGCAGAGCAGCAGCGCCAGCGAAGCCAGCACGCGGAAGGCGTCGAGCTGGCCCGCCGCGCCCAGCGGCGCAGCTAGGTGCACGATCAGGGCCGAAATCCAGGTGAAGAGCGGCCCGTAGACGCTCATGGGCGGCGGATTGCCCCACTGCACCGCACTGGCGCGCATCAGCGCATCGAACGGCGGAACGGCGGCATGCACGTACGGGCTCAGGCCATGGAGCGCCAAGTCGCCGTACCAGCCGTAGGCGTAGATGTCCGAGGAGAACATCACGGGGAAGGATGCCGCGCAGAGCGCCGCGAGCCCGGACGCAGCCAGGATCGCGCCGAGCAGCGAGCGATGCGGGGTGCCCTCGTCCGCGCTGTGCCACAGCTCGCGCAGAAGGTAGATGTAGGCCACGGAGCCGCCGGCGATCGCCAGGGCAAGCGCGGTCCAGAGCAGCAGTCCCCAGTCGCCTTGCCAGGTGACGACGGGAACGGGGGAGGCGACGGCGTCGCGCACCTCTTGCGGGGCACGTGCGAGGATCGATGAGGCGGCTATGCCGCCGAGCACGAACGCGGCTCCTACGGCGACACCCGCCGCCGTGATGCGCTCAGCGACGTCTCGTGTCATCGCCCTGCCTCTTCTTGTCTTGCAGGGCAGGCCCTGCGCCTGCCGCGGGGAGCGCGCAGACGCAGATCCAGAACTGGCCGACTTTTTCGAAGAACGTCAACGTGTCGGCGATGCCATGCAGGGCCAATGCGATGGAGCCGGCGGCAACGCCCGCGCAGAGCGCGCTCTCGCGCGCGCGCCGCGCGTAGGGGATGATGGCGGCCAGGGCCAGAGCGATCTGCACGGTCAAGCCCACGATGCCCGTCTCGGCCAGCGCCTGCAAGTAGGCGCTGTTGGCGTGCGTGCGGATGCCGTGCAGCCCCACGCGGTCCAGCTCCAGCTCGAAGTTTCCCGCACCTACGCCCAACAGCACGTGGCGCTCCCAGAGTGCGATTGCGGCATGCCAGAGCTGGCTGCGCGTGCCGATGCTGCCTACGTACGTCGTGTCCGCGCGCCCGAAAATGGCCGATGGAAGCGAGAACAGATGCCACGATGCGCCGATGCGCGCGCGCGCTACGACGAACGCCGTGAGTGCGAGGCCTGCCAGCACGCCGAGCGCGCC
>SCQL01000091.1 GCA_004299235.1 bacterium | reverse complement strand
GAGCGCGGCAAGGGCCAGGAGGGCGCCGCGGAACGGCATCACGTCGGGAAGAACGTAGCGCGATGGCGGATGTGTCGTGTCCCGGGGGGCGGCGGGTCCGCGCCCGCCGCCCCCGTCACACCAGAGAACTAGTCGCGCTCTCGCTCGACCTCGGTCGTCTCCCTAGCCTCGGTCTCGGTGGCCTCCTTCTCGGCGGCCTCCTTCTCGACCTCGACGGTCTCCATCTCGGTCGTGTCCTCGTCCTCGGTTTCGGCGGCGTCCGCGTCCGTATCGCTCGTCGCGCTCGCGGACGCGTTCACGCCGGTCTGCGCATTGGCATCAGCGTGGCCGGTGGCCAGGCTGATCGCGCCGTTCGACCCTGCGCTCGCCTGAACGTGGCTGTCATGGGCGAGGCTCGTGCTCGCGGGCGCGCCGAAGAGCACCAGCGCGACCGTGAACGCCGTCGTGACGGCCGAAGCTGCGATGCGTCTCATGGTTCCTCCCTGTCACCGGGCCGGGACGCCCGCGCGAGGGCGTGCACGGTCGTGACCGCAGCGGCAGGGCACGGTGCGGACGAATGTCAAAAACGCGCAACAGCACGCGCCCTCGTCGGGCGCCGGTCGTCCGCCCGGCGGGCGTCAGCGCCGCAGCTGTGTCAACGCCCAGACGAGCGCGAACTCGGCGGTGGCGACGAGGACGATCGTGCCGCCCGAGGCGGCGTTCACGAAGTAGCTGATCCACATGCCCAAGACCGACGACGACAGGGCAAAGACGCCCGAGAGCACGATGAAGGTGCGCATGTCCCGGGCGAGGAGCCGCGCGGTCGCGGCGGGTGTCACGAGCATCGCGACCACGAGCACGATGCCCACGATCTGGACGGACACCGCGACCGTGAGTCCGATGAGGCCCATGAGCGCGGTGTCGTAGCGGACGGACGAGAGGCCCGCGGCCTGCGCGCCGACCGGGTCGAACGAGACGAAGACGAACTGGCGGCCCCAGAGGCGGAGCACGCCGACGATGAGGACGGTGACCGCCGCCGCGAGCACGAGCTGCGCCTCGGTGACGCCGAGCACATTGCCGAAGAGGATCCCGAGCAGATCGCCGGTGTACGCGGTGATGCCGCTGAAGAGGACGATGCCGATGGCGAACATGCCGGAGAACACCACGCCGATGGCGGTGTCCTCGCGGATCACCCCGCGGCGCGAGAGCGTTCCCATGACGACCGCGGCCACCACCGCCGCGGCCATGCCGCCGATCACGAGGTTCACGTCGAGCAGGAAGGCGATGACGACGCCCGGGAACGCCGCGTGCGCGACCGCATCGCCGAGGAACGCGAGGCCGCGCAGCACGACGAACACGCCGACGCCGGCGCACACGATCCCCACGAGCACGCTCCCGACGAGCGCGCGCTGCATGAACGCGTACTGGAACGGCTCGAAGACGTCAGGCATGGTGCTGGTCTCCCACCACCGC
>SCQL01000090.1 GCA_004299235.1 bacterium | reverse complement strand
CGACCTGGGGTCCGTGATCCCAGGTCGAGGCGGACGCTGGTCCCGCCGGGCACCGAGACGCCGCGGAGCCGGGGGGCGTCGACGACACCGCCGCGTCCGTAGACGGTGATGTCCGCGACGGCGGTGCCGGAGTCGGGGTTGGCGAGCTCGAGGACGGAAGTGTGCCCGGCGCCCGCGCCGACGCCGGTGAACCACGCGTGCGGCGCGGGGGCGGAGCAGGCGACCGCCGTCGGCTCCTTGCCGCCGAACCGGCCGGCGACCAGGCCGGGGGCGGTCTCGTCCTCACCGGCCACCGCGGCCGGGCCGGTGAGACCGGAGACCGTCGTCACCCGGCCGGCGGCGAGGTCGGCGGTCCGGAGCTCGTCGCCGAGCCCGACCTGGACCTGGCCGCGAGCGTCGTCCGCGGCGCTGGTGAGCGCGACGTCGTCGGCATCCTCGACCGCGGAGGGACACACGAGGGTGGCCCGCGTGAGCGCGACCCGGGTCGGCGGGTGGTCCGCGTCGACGGCCCCGGGGGCCTGGACCAGGAGCAGGGCGAGCGCGCAGAGGACCGGTAGCCCGACGGCGAGCACCGTGGTGACGTCGGGGCGGAAGCCGCGCCGGGTCGAGCGGCGGCCGGGGGCCGATGGTGCGCTGTGGCTCACGACGACCGCCTCCGGTTGGTGGTGGGCAGGCAGAGCACGGCGACCACGAGCAACCCCGCTCCCTGGACGACGAGGAGGAGCACCCGCAGCCACGAGGTCGGGCCCTCGAGGGCCGAGGAGTCGAGCGGGCGGTCCACCTGCCAGGCCCGCGTGCTGCGGTCCTCGGCGCTCGCCTGGACCAGGCCGGGCGCAGCGTCCAGCACCGCGGCGACGTCGCCGTCGGCGGGCGAGGGCAGGACGACGTACTCGATGCCGCTCTGCGCGACCCGGTCGATCACGCCCGGGGTGGGCCGGGAGACGAGCTCACGAACCTGGGCGGTGAACGACGTGTCGGCACCGGTGAGGTCGAGGATCTCGTCCTCCCCGAGCGTCACGCCGTCGCCGCGGCGCACGGTGAAGGTCAGGCCGTCCTCGACGCTGCCGCGGACCACGAGGATCCCGTGCGAGGCACCACTCTCGGAGCTCTGCACCATGTACACGGGGATGTCGGTCTCGATGCCGTCGGCGATCGCGGGATCGGCTCCGCCGAGCCACCAGGCGAGCCCACCGACCGGTACGGCGGTGGCCACCAGCGCGAGCCCCACGGCGACGACCCGGCGCCACGACGCCCCGGCCCCCCGGCCGGCGGCGATCGCTCCCGTGGTGACAGCGACCACGAGCGCCCCCTGGAGCACCACGACCAGCGCACCGAGGCCGGCCTCCGCGGAGGTCGCCGCCATCGA
>SCQL01000089.1 GCA_004299235.1 bacterium | reverse complement strand
TTTAGATAAGCCAATACCTTTATTTCCTGTTCAGTAAATACCTCTTCAATGAGTTGTCCTTCTTCCGGGTCATTATAGGCAATATTCATTTGAAGGATTTTTAGCAAACTGGAGAGTTGCATCAACACCAGTTTGCGTATGGACCAGCCATTTTCCAATAGGGTATCTTCTATACCGAAACCCTCATGTTTCAACAAACGAAACACCTGCTCTATAAACCATCGGGCACTGTACCATTCTACCATCCTTAGCGCGTCTGTTACCTCATTGATCGTATGCGTAGTGAGTAGCTTCCAATTCACTAAATCCTTTTCATCTATACCGGCGGTTATCTCTTGTGCCCACACTCCTTGTATAGTGATATATTCAGGATAACCGGCCTTGTTGTTTAAATTAGCAGGACGTTTGATACGAAAGGTACCATAACAAATAGCCATTTGCGCTATTCGTTTATGCTTGTTTCTACGCTTGTCTGTGGGTATTTCAATAGGATAGACTCCAGCAACCGGAAGATCCTTCAGGGCTGTATAGAGGTCTGATCCTTCCCATAAATTACGGGTAGTTCTGCTGCGGATCAGCAAATGATGTTTTTGATCCGGTATGAGAGCCAACTGTTCATAAATATCCCCTTCCCTGTCCTGAATAAAAGTAACGCTATTGGCTTGGGCTAAAGTAGCCTTAGAAGTTTGCGATACTTCTATCCATTTATAAGACTCCTTTTTATCAATGGGCTGACTCTTATAATTTCTTTCAAACCGATCAGGCTGCTGTTCTTCACGATGGAAAACTTTAACGGCTGAGAAGCCTAAGGGATTAAAACTTGCTGCATCCAGTACTAACCCCGGATGTATCTTGAAACAAGTAGCATTATCTGCATTATCTGACTTGCCCAGCCCGCTATTAGGTCTCAGCCTGTTTTTGTTTTCACATACATTAATCTCACTGGTATCTTCTATACAGAGTAAATCCCTGCCGATGGCTAAATGCTTCATCCTATGGGTGAGCTCATTTATTAACCCTTCTTCTGTCAGTTTGTCGTTTCCTAACAAACGATAAAAAGCAACCTGTTCTGCCCGGTTGGTAGATAGCTTACTGATAGCAGAACCCGGTTGTTTGCTCAACCTATTCCATAGTTGCTGCGCACGAGCATCCAAGCGCTTATCACCTGTCATGCCTTCGTAAGTTGTTATGAAATTTAACGGAGATATATTCATGTCCATCTTTTATAAATCATTTCGGCAAATATCTGACTTTATAGATTTAAAACTTGTGTGTACAGGGTAGCT
>SCQL01000088.1 GCA_004299235.1 bacterium | reverse complement strand
CCTCTTCCCCTCGACCCCCGTGCACGCCCTCTCCTTCCAACCCTTCACCGACGTCCTCACCGTCGGCCACTCGCGCGGAATCTCCTCCCTCCTCGTCCCCGGATCAGGCGAAGCAAACTTTGATTCGCTCGAAGCCGATCCGTTCGAGGGCAAGCGGAGGCGGAGGGAGCGCGAAGTCCAGGGCTTGTTGGACAAGGTTCCGATGGACCTCATCACGCTCGATGCGGATGTCGTTGGGCGCGTGGATCGGGGTGTCCTACGCAAGGGGGAGAAGAAGGATGTTCTTGCTCGTGAGGGGGCGACAAGTTTCGCCAAGATGAGTCGCGCCGAGAGGTTGAAAGTTCAGGGCAAGGCGGCGCTCGAGGAGGACGAAGAGTTGAGTGAGGGTGAGGACGAGGACGAGGAGGATGAGGAGTTGAGTCGGAGGAGGGAGAAGGCCGAGAAGAGGATCGAGAAGGCTGATGCGAAGAACCGCATGAGGGGCAAGAGTTCGGGACTGAAGAAGGCGCTCAGGAAGAGGCGGAGGAACGTCATTGATCCGCAGACGGTGCGTTCCCCGCGTCCCTCTCTCTCGCAGACGGCGTTGCTGATCCAGCTTGCGTCGGCAGGTCGCGCTCAAGGCGAAGCTCGAACGGCAGCGCGAACTCAACAAGCAGGCAAAGGCGAACAAGGCTGCGAAGGAGGCCGCGCAGTCGGGCCAGGGCGGCGCGCTCGAGCGGTTCAAGTTCGCGTAGGCGTAGATTCGCGCCCCCCTTCTCGTTTCTCGCTCGCATCTCGCACCCGCACCTCTCGCATCGCTCTTCGTTTGTTGTCATGATACGGCTGTCTTCTCTCTCCATCTTCTCGTGTTCGGTTCGGCGAAAGACGAAGCTAGCATTACTCGTCCTCGCGTAGATTGCGATCTTCGCCTGTCACCGCTGCTGCATCTCGCCGCCTTCTTCGTCCCCCAGCTCGGCGACGAACGGGCCGCATGGAGGAAGTGTCCAGTCGTCGATAGATTGCTCGAGGGCGTCGATAGCTTGTGCGAGC
>SCQL01000087.1 GCA_004299235.1 bacterium | reverse complement strand
TCACTTTTTCAGCTAACACGTAAGCATCACCCCTGTCTGCACTTTGAATAGCAGAAGGAAAAATAAGTAGGGTTGTCTTATGCCAGGTGATGTCTAATTGGTAAGGTTTTACCAGGGAAGCCGGACTAAAATGACGAAGCAGTTGCGCTTCTCCGGCAATGGCTGTACAGCAACAGAGCCATAAGCCTAAGAGTATTTTCTTCATGATTATTTGATTTTTATGCTTGTACTTATAATAAATATTTAGAAATGACATTACTGCTGCATGGCCTTTGCATCCACCAGTAGCACGGGATAGCCGGCTTTTACGGTTACCCGAACCAGCCTGGCTTTCTTACTTAATAATCCTTTGACGGCTTCTATGCCTGCTCCGGCAGCCTGCGCACCCAGCGTGGGTTTTAGACTCATCAGCTGCATGCCTTCCAATGCCTGGCCGGAACTCTGTTTAGCGGCATTTCTTGTAATGGCTCCGGGCACCTTTATGCCTTCTATGCCGTCCATGTCATACACTGACAAGGATACCGGAAAAATATTATCACCATAGCGAATGTCTTTTACTTGTACTTTTAACCTTTCGCCTGATACTTCACACGTACCGAATACAAAAGTATTTTGAGGAACAAGCATACCGTTGATATACACGTCTTGGGTGAGACGTAATTTTGCGGTAGCTCCCGGAACGAGTGTTTGCGTTTCGTCTATGACGGCAGTTATAGCCTGGTGAGCAATACTTTCCTGCGTGACCGGACGGGAGAGATCATAAAAAGTATTCTGTTGGAAATCGCTTGCAATAGGCAGGCTGGAGTCGTCCGGCAGATGTGGAATGAAGGGTCGCTCCAGTAAAGATATATTTCCTGTATTGACGGCTGAAGTTACCGGAAATACCCGTCCTGCTTCTTTTCCCGATTGCGCTTTCAGTTGCTCACTGACTCGCTCAGGATGCTCAATATCCAGAATCTTTTCCAGCATCCCATCCAGTTGTTTTAATTCCGGATCGGGCTGATTTCCACCCGGCACCTCTGGCATCATCTGTGATAATGGGGACGCTAAAGCCTCCATATCTTTATTGTCAGTTTGTTCGGTCTCCATTCCTGCTGAAACGATATTTGTATCAGGG
>SCQL01000086.1 GCA_004299235.1 bacterium | reverse complement strand
GCCAGCTTGATGAGAATGACGCGCACGTCGCGCGCCATGGCCAGGAGCATTTTGCGAAAGCTTTCGGCCTGCTGTTCGGCTTTGGTGGCGAATTCAAGGCGCTGCAGCTTGGACAGGCCATCGACGATGTCGGCAACTTCGGTGCCAAAGCGTTTTGCCAGCTCTTGCTTCGGTACGCCCTGGTCTTCCATGACGTCGTGCAAAAGCGCCGCCATCAGCGATTCGACGTCCAGCTTCCAGCCCGCGCAGATCTCGGTGACGGCTATGGGATGCGAAATGTACGGCGCGCCACTGTCGCGGAACTGCCCGAGATGCGCCTGGTCGGAAAACCGATAGGCTTCCTTGACGCGTTTGATGTCCTTGGCGTCCAGGTAGCCGTTGATGACCCGGGTCAGTGTGTCGAGCGAAGCAGCCGGGGCGGGCGCCTGGCTGGGTGCGATGGCGCTGGTGACCGCGACGCTGATCTTGCGGTTGCGGCGTTTCCTGAGGCGCGACCTTCTCTTCAGTACGGCCAGCAGGCCGGACGAGGCACCACGCAGGCTCGCGAACGCCATCTGCGCCCCCTACCCGTGGCGAATCAGGTTGGCACTTTGCGCAGCATTTCCATTCCGGTGACTCCGGCGGCAATTTCGCGTAGTGCGGTGACGGTAGGTTTGTCTTTGCTGTCGATGCGCGCCTCATGCCCCTGCGCGAGTTCGCGGGCGCGGTACGTGGCCGCCAGGGCCAGGTTGAAACGATTCGGAATCTTTTCCAAGCAATCTTCGACAGTGATGCGAGCCATGGCTGGGGTATACCTGTAAGAACGAGTAAGACGGCGGAATTTGAGAGCCGCGACGGACGATCGATAGGGTTTTCGTTTGAACGGTGTTGGCGTCAGGCGCCTGCGGCGTGGATGCCGAGCTGGACGAAAAGCCCCGCGTGGCGCGCCGCTTGAGCGGCATAGCGCAGGCGTGTCGCCGCGACGATCTGGGTCAGCTGCGCAAGCGCCACGCTAAATTCTTGATTAATAATAACATATTGAAATTCTCCTACATGATTCATTTCGCTTCCCGCGTCTTGGAGACGGCGTGAAATGACCGATGGTGTGTCCTGGCCGCGCTTGTGCAACCGGGCCGCGAGTGCATCGATGGACGGGGGCAGGATAAAAACACCCACCGCGTCGGGAAACAGCCTGCGAACCTGACGCGCACCTTGCCAATCGATTTCGAGCAGCACGTCGCGGCCGCGCGCCATTGCCTGGTCGATGCGGTCGCGTGGCGTGCCGTAAAAATTCCCGTGGACCTCTGCCCATTCCAGCAGATTGCCCTGGTCGCGCATGGCGAAGAACGCCGTCTTGTCGATGAAGCGGTAGTGCTTGCCGGGTTCCTCGCCCGGGCGTGGCGGTCGCGTCGTGCAGGAAATCGACAGTGTGACATCGG
>SCQL01000085.1 GCA_004299235.1 bacterium | reverse complement strand
CCGCTCTACTCGGGGGATGCGCAGTCGGGCCGGATTTCGTGCATCCCCATCCGCCGAAGGCGGCAGCCTATACGTCAGTGGCGGCCGCGCCGCAGCTGGTGCCGGGTGCCGGCGAGCCCGGCCAGCGGGTCATCGTCGACCAGGCCCTTCCGGCCGCCTGGTGGCAACTGTTCCGCTCGCCACCACTGGACCGTCTGGTGCGCCAGGCGATTGCCCACAGCCCGACCATCGCGGCGGCTCAGGCCCGGCTGCTGCAGGCGCAACAGGCGGTGGCCGAAGCACGCGGGGCTTATAGTCCGCAGATCGATGCTTCCGTTTCGGCCGAGCGGCAAAAAGGCCCGCCGTTCGCCCTGGGTATCCGGCCCAGCCACGATCTGCCGACCTACAACCTCTACTCGGCCGGCGCCACGGCAAGCTTCAGCCCCGACGTGTTCGGCCTCACCGGGCGGCGCGTGGAACAGCAGCAGGCGCTGGCGCAGAACCAGGCGTATCAGCTGGCAGCGGCGCAACTCGCCGTCACCGGCAATGTGGTCCATCAGGCGCTCACCATCGCCGCGGCCCGGTGGCAGATCGAGGCGCTCGAAGCCATCGTCGCCGCGGACGAAAAAACCCTCGTGCTGGTCCGGCAGCAATACACCGACGGCAAGCTGGCGCGGACCGATGTGCTGTCCGTCCAGGCTCAGCTTGAGAATGACCGTGCGCTGCTGCCGCCGTTACGGCAAGAGGTGGCCGTGGCACAGGACGCGCTCGCCATTCTGGTCGGTGAGGCGCCGGCGTCGTTCTCGCCGCCGGACGTCGACCTGGCCGACTTCACGCTGCCGGCCGAGCTGCCGGTCGGCCTGCCCTCGGCGCTGGCAGAGCGCCGTCCCGACATTCTCGCCGCCGAGGCCCGGTTGCACGCCGCCAGCGCGGCGGTCGGCGTCGCCGACGCACAGATGTATCCGAGCTTCACAGTGTCCGCTTCGGTCGGTACGGCGGCGCTTGGCACACGGTCGCTGGGCGACGGGTCCAACATGGTCTGGACGCTGTTCGGCGGTCTCACCGCGCCGATTTTTCATGGCGGTGCACTGACCGCGCAGAAACAGGCGGCCATTGACCAATTCCACGCCGAGCTGGCGCTGTACCGGCAGACCGTGCTGACGGGACTTGGCCAAGTCGCCGACCTGCTGCGTTCGCTCGGCCACGATGCCGAACGGGTACAGGCCGAGCGTCAGGCA
>SCQL01000084.1 GCA_004299235.1 bacterium | reverse complement strand
CCCTCGCGCACGACGGTCTCCCCCGGCGCGAACGTGAGCACGCGCATCCCTTCGGTCGCGCGCGCCACGACGTCGCGCGGCACCTCGGGCAGCGCGCTCTCGGCGTGCTTCAGCTCCTCGATGTAGCGCTCGGCCTGGAGGACGGCCGTGGTCGCGTCGCCGACCGCGGTGGTGATCTGCTTCGCGAGCTGCGCGCGCGTGTCGCCCGCCGCGTACACGCCGGGGATGCTCGTCCGCATGTACTGGTCGGTGAGGATGTAGTCGTTCTCGTCGTGCGCGATGTGGTCCTTGAAGAGGAAGCGACCGACAGGCTTGAAGCCGACGAAGATGAACACGCCCTCGACCGGCACGCGCTCCGAGACGTCGCCCGGTCGCTCGACGTCGATCCACTTCACCCCGGCCTCGTCGCCGCCGATCTCGCGCACGACCGCGGGAGTCACGGCGGAGACCTGGTCCATCCCGAGCAGCCGATCCTGGAGGATCGCCTGCGCGCGGTACTCGTTGCGGCGATGGACGAGGTAGAGCTTCTTCGCGAACCGGGTGAGGAACAGGCCCTCCTGGAAGGCGCTGTCGCCACCGCCGATCACCGCGAGGTCGGCGCCCTTGAAGAACGCGCCGTCGCAGACGGCGCAGTAGGAGACGCCGCGGCCGTGGAACTCGACCTCGCCGGGCACGCCGAGCTTCGTCGGCTCGCCGCCGACGGTCACGATGACCGCGTAAGCGCGATGGATCGTGCCGTCCTGGAGCTCGACGATCTTGCGGTCGCCCTCGACACGGATCTGCATCACCGGTTGGTAGGTCTCGATCCGGAGGCCGAACTTGCGCGCGTGGTCGGCCATCTTCCTCGCGAGCTCGGGGCCGGTGACGCTCTCGAAGCCGGGATAGTCCTCGATCAGCTCGGTGTTGAGGATCTCGCCGCCGGTGTCCTTCGCCTCGAACAGGACGGCGCTCATGTTGGCGCGAGCCGCGTAGAGGCCCGCGGTGAGACCGGCGGGGCCACCGCCGATGATGATGAGGTCGAAATCAGCCACGTCGGTCCTTTCTGGAGGCCTTCCTAAGGGTAGAACGCGGGAGCATTCCGTCGTATTTCG
>SCQL01000083.1 GCA_004299235.1 bacterium | reverse complement strand
GCTGGGAGCCAGACGTTGTACCTGAAGAGCCTGACCCTCAAGGGGTTCAAGTCCTTCGCCTCCTCGACCACGCTCCAGCTCGAGCCCGGCATCACCTGCATCGTGGGCCCGAACGGCTCGGGCAAGTCCAACGTGGTCGACGCTCTGGCGTGGGTGATGGGCGAGCAGGGCGCCAAGTCGCTGCGCGGCGGCAAGATGGAGGACGTCATCTTCGCCGGCACCTCCGGCCGTCCGCCGCTGGGCCGCGCCGAGGTGCTGCTGACGATCGACAACTCCGACGGCGCGCTGCCGATCGAGTACGCCGAGGTCACCATCAGCCGCACGATGTTCCGTAGCGGCGGCTCGGAGTACGCCATCAACTCCCAGCCGTGCCGGCTGCTGGACGTCCAGGAGCTGCTCTCCGACAGCGGCATCGGCCGCGAGATGCACGTGATCGTCGGGCAGGGCCAGCTCGACTCGATCCTGCACGCCACGCCCGAGGACCGCCGCGGCTTCATCGAGGAGGCCGCGGGCGTCCTCAAGCACCGCAAGCGCAAGGAGAAGGCGCTGCGCAAGCTCGACTCCACCGAGGGCAACCTGACCCGCCTCGGCGACCTGCTCACCGAGATCCGGCGCCAGCTCAAGCCGCTGGGCCGGCAGGCCGAGGTGGCCCGCAAGGCCGCCGGCGTCCAGGCCGACGTACGCGACGCCCGGGCGCGTCTGGTCGCCGACGACCTGGTCGCCGCCCGCTCCTCGCTGCAGCAGGAGCTCGCCGACGAGTCGATCCTCGTCGAGCGCCGGGCGCAGGTGGAGGCCGAGATCGCGCAGGCCCGGGAGGCCGAGGCCGCGCTGGAGGCCGCGCTGCGCGAGGACCTGCCAGCGCTCTCGCGCGCCCAGGAGACCTGGTTCGCGCTCTCCGGGCTGCGCGAGCGGCTGCGCGGCACCCAGTCGCTCGCGGCCGAGCGGGTCCGCAACGCCGCCGGCACCGCCGACGTCGAGGAGGCCCGGTCCGGCCGCGACCCCGAGCAGCTCGAGGCCGACGCCGAGCAGGTGCGCGAGCAGGAGCGCCGGATCGCGGCCGAGGTCGAGCAGCACCGGGGCGCGCTCGAGCAGGC
>SCQL01000082.1 GCA_004299235.1 bacterium | reverse complement strand
GTCCTGCGGGCAGAAGGCATGGGCGAAAGGCACGGCTTGCCTCGACTGCGGTACCTGCAAGGTCGCGATGACGTCGAGCGCGTAGGAGGAAACCATGCTCCACATCCACAATCGCCAGACCCGCACAGCGCCGGCGCCACAATCCACCGTGGAAGCACTGCGCCGGGCGTTTTTCACGGATGACCGCACACCGGACCAGTTGGCTGTCGCGCGCGCCGCGCTGGCCGACCTGCACCGCCAGCGGCTATGGCTCGCCTGCGACTGCGCTCAAGGGCCGGACGACACCTGGCCGATGATCGGCCCTCGCGATGGCCGTGGCGGCATGCACCCATTCCGGTTCGGCCATGTCCCCCACCGTGGGGATTGTCCGTTCGCCAGCGCGATCCGCCCGGTAGACCTCGCCGAGTCTGGGGCGGACGAAGACGGTCAGCTCGAAGGAAGGTGGGATCTCGCGGCGCTGTTTCCCATTGGACAGGACGCCGGGGAGCGCCAGGGCGTGATGTCACGCCTGTTGCGCACGGCACTCGCGCAGCTGGGTTACGACCGCTTGCATGTCTCCTCGTTTGCGAGCCAGGTGCCGGCCGGGCAGCTGCGCATGCTGGAGACGCCATTTGCCAGGCTGCGCCATCTCGGCGGCCAGGAAATCGGCGGGTCGCATCTCTTTCGCGACGTCGGGACTACCTACCTGCCGGCGATTCCTCGGCTGCTCTCGACGCTGGGTCGAACTAGCGAACCAGCGGGCACAGTGTGCGGACTTTTCGTCGGCATCACCGAGGAAATTACGCTCGCTCAGAGCAGCTACGGTGCCGGATTCGTGGTGAGCAAGGATCAGCGCGGCGGCCGCTGTGCTGTGCCGGTGCAGGGCGGCATCCGGCTGCCAGTGGGCGACGACGGTCGCCACGGCCCGTACTGGACATTGGCGCTCTGCGTAGCTGATGGCGACGGCCGCTGCCGCCTGGGTGATGTGCTGCTGCTGCATGCCCTCGATCGGCGCACGCTGCTGCCGGTGCCGAGCGAGGACCATCGCGCGCTGGCGCGCCTGCTCCTGGAGCAGATGCACTTTTGGCGCGGATGGAAGCGGCTGGAGCTGGAGGTCGAGCTGGCCGCGCCACTGTTCCCGTCGCCATACCCGCGCGCACCGGCGTTCGAGTTGGTCCTGCCGGACGCCAAGCGGTTGTCGATCGACCTTGCGGACCACGCAGGAGCGATGTCGGAGCAGGACCAAGGCGTCGTGTTGGTGGATGCCGCTCTGCCGGCCGAGAAGACGCGTCGCCTTCTCACCGGCGCAGTGGCCAAGACTGCCGCGCGGTGACCTGGGATCGGGCTCTTGCGCGAACGTCGGCATGTGATGGGATCACTTCGTCGCAACGAGTGAGACGCGACGCCGGCCAGCGAGGGATCGTGCGGACCGTCACTGAAACAGGACTTGCGCGATCACGGAGGTGTGCTCACATCGGTC
>SCQL01000081.1 GCA_004299235.1 bacterium | reverse complement strand
GTGTTCCCGAGCATTCTCGGCCAACTCGCCCCGCTCGAGGAGCGGCTTCAGGCCCAGCAGCCGCGTCTGCAGTCGCAGGTCAGACACGAGTTTTGTCAGGCGGGCGTTTCCTGCGTATTCCATTATCGCGAGATGAAACTCTCGGTCAGCTTCGATGAAGTCAGCTAAGTTCCCTTCGGCGGCCCGCTCGACGATTCGCTGTGCCATGACCCGCAGGCGTTCCACACCGTCGGCCGGGATCAACGGCGTGACGCGCGCCGCGATGACCGGCTCGATGAGTACGCGAATCTGTGCGAGGTCGGCTAGATCCTCGTTTGAAACATTGGTTATTTGGAAACCCTTGTTCCGAAGAACGGTGACGAGACCTTCTTTGGCAAGGTCAAGCATCGCTTCGCGCACTGGCGTGGCCGATACGCCAAACTGTGCCGCTAGCCCTGGCCCGGTGTGGATCTCACCCGGACGGAACTCACCGGAGATGATCGCGTTACGCAAGGCTCGGGTGATGGTTGCCCGGATGCTTGTTTGAAGCACAGGGCCGATACTCGAGACTGGTTCGGCTGCCGTCATGTCGGCCCCGTCCTTGTTGGAGATGGAAGTTGTACTAGGCGTGCTACAGGTCGATCGTCGGAGTGGCTACGGCGGACGTAGCTGGCTTCGTCAAGGCGTGCGGCAGCCGCAGAGAGTCACATCAGCTATTCAGGTTTCGCGCCAGGACGTCTGCGATGGCCCAGTCCTGCATTGCTACCCCGACGCTCTTGAAAACGGTTCGGCCACCATGGGACTGCGTGCCGCGGAGCGCCACCCCGAGCTCCACCAGATCGGACTCCCTGATCAGGCCCGCTGCGACGGCGTCAATGATCTCACCAGACTCGGTGAGCGCAGCGTGTCGGTCATCGATGTAGGTCCGGCTATCGGCCAACAGCTCGGCTGGAATTTCGTGCATCGCCGGCCGGTAGGCGCCGATGGCATTTACGTGCACTTCGGCGGGCAGATCCGCTGCTTCAAAGAGCGGGACCAGGGACGTGGTGGCACAGCAGACGATATCAACGTCGCTGATCGCCTTCGCGACCTCGGTGCTGACGATGATCTCAGTCTGCGGCAAGTCACGGGCCAGCGCAACGCCGAGCAATTCGGCACGCTCCTCGACTCGATCCACGATCGTTAGTCGTGACAGCGGGCGAACGGCGTGC
>SCQL01000080.1 GCA_004299235.1 bacterium | reverse complement strand
TGAACCTCGTCGCTTCTGTCAGAGCGGACTTTCCCGTCCTGGCCGACCGCAGGATCTAGACATACGGTTGCTCAGCCCGGCGGCCGGAAGTAGTAGTACTGACTGATTGACCCGTGCTGACCTGCGCAAACGTCGACGGCATTCGACAGTCTGTGCCACGCCGGGTAATGAAAGCGGGTCTGGTGATGTGGGATCAGGGTCGTCGGCTTGGAGGAGCGATCTCGAGATGCCTCGGGCGGTTGTCGGCATGGTTCGAAAGTGACGCCGTCCGGGGTCACGGCCGCGTTTTCAGGCGTCCTCGACAGCAAGCAGCGCCTCGGTGCGGTCGCGCGGTGGGGCACTTGGTCCGCACCCCCCGGCAGTGGATGAGGTACAACCCGCTCGCCGGCGCTGGTACGTCCCAGCGAGGTGCAGGAAGCATCCGGTACCACCCCGGCCTAGGCCCGGCGAGCCACGCTGCAGCCGGCGGAGGTGCCCCTCGAGTGCCCACCAGTCGAATTCGAGAACGAGTACCACGACGCAACCTCGCACCGAGCCCGTCGTTGCTTGTGGTTAGTTCCTCAAGTTGAACCCGGGTTGAAAATTGACCCCTTGGTTCTTTAGCCTCGATCCACCGATCTGCGGGAACGGTTGCGCGCGTCAAGAGGTGAGAATGCTCTTACGTGGCGAGAAATCGAACTTGTCTAAGGTCCCAGTTTCACCATCACGAAGGGCATCTCGTAGATGCAACTTTGCCACACGTCGGCTGCGACCTCCGCGGTGTTCGACGATCCGAATCTCGTGTCGTCGGCCGGACTGGTCCCGGTCCTCGTGCTGGCCCGGTCCGCTGGCCTTCACGAGCTCGCCGGCAGCACCTGTCGGTGCCGACCGACAAGGGCGCCAACGCCGGGTTGAAGGTCGCCTCGCTCGTCGCCGGGATGGTCGCCCGTGCCGACTCCATCGACGACGTGGCACTCCCTCGGCTCGGCGGGATGGGCCGGGTGTTCACCCACGCCACCGCGCCCTCGACGTTGGGGTCTTTCCTTCGGACGTTCATCTTTGGCCACGTCCGTCAGCTCGACGCCGTCGCGTCGAGGTTCCTGACCCGGCTGGCCCCCAGACACCGTTGGTCGCCAGCATCATCCCCGACGCCATCGACACAGCCGGCCGGGTGATGGTCGACGTTGACGACACAATCATCGAGGTCCACGACTACACCAAGCAGGGCTCGGGCTACGGCTACTCCGGGGTCCGTGGAGTCAACGCTCTGCTTGCGACCGTGTCCACGAAGGACTGCGCCTCTGTGGTCGTGGCCCAAACGACTCCGCAAGGGATCGCGTGGCTCACCCCGGGGTGCAAACGGCTGGTTGCCGACGCGCTGAGGACCGTTCGCACGATGTCGA
>SCQL01000079.1 GCA_004299235.1 bacterium | reverse complement strand
ATCTACGCAAGCGCGAGGGTCAGCTAGCTCGCAACGACTTGGCGAAGCGAAGGTGAGGGCTACGTACCTCCTCCAACACCTTCCTGTCCTCCTTCTTGAATCCGCTAGCCGCGACCTCCACGTCCAAGTCGAACTCTCTCACGCCGTCGCGCACGACAGAGGTGAACTTCGGGTAGACGCTCGACTCGTACTTGAATCGTCGCGCGAAGAAGATTCGAACGCATTCGACGTCGCGGTTGAAGTAGCTGTCCGGCGAGCGCCAGTGTCAGTGAATTCGGGAGACGGGGGAACGAGGAAACGGAAGCGCGACTCACTACTCTGCGTCGGGGTGGTCCGTACTGACCATCTGCGGAAAGTCGATCAAGACCGGCTCGAGCAGACTGCCCTCCCTCTCCCTCCTCTTCCGCTCCTCATACTCCTCTCCCTCCAGCTCAACCTTGACCGGGAAGTCCCCTTTCTCGCGCTCAATCCGCTCGTCCCGCTCATCAGGCGTCTCGTCGTCTCGCGCCTTTTCGGCTTCGGTCCGGTGGTCGCGGATGAGGAGGTTGAATTCGTTGAAGTCGCCGTGGATGAGGCCGGAGCGGGCGAGGCGGACGATCATGTCCATCAAGGCGGAGTAGAGAGCGCCGGGTGAGGGGACGGACGAGATTTGGCGGCTGGGCGGGAGACGACGGATACTGTCAGCGCATGGAATACAGATCGTACTGAGCGGGGTACGCACAGAGGGAAGGCATCAATGAGCTCCATGATGAGGCAATGCCGCGACTGGTCGATTGGTCGAGGAACTGGGAAGCCGTGGTCGTGCAGGACCTGGTAGAGGACGGGAACGTCAGCTAAATGCACACGAAGTCACTCGTCAGGAAGAGAACGGACCTTCATGAAAGCAAACTCCTTGATTGCCGCCAACCTCGACATGTACATCCAGCTCGCCGACTGCCCCTTTCGCAGGTAGTCTCGCTTCGACTTGATGGCGCGGAAGGACATGCGACCGAGTCTGTTTCAGCGACAAGCAGGGTCAGCAGCGCTGGTGAAGCGGCGGAACGAGGCAACGTACCGGTGGATCTTCATGACCATCTGCTCGTCATCTTCGTTCGCCACAACGTAAATGTCTGCACACGAGTGTTGCGTCAGTAATGGACTCCAGCAGGTACAGCTCTGCCAGCAGTCGGTCGGCCAGCCTGGAGGGCACCCGCGATGAAAGTCCCGA
>SCQL01000078.1 GCA_004299235.1 bacterium | reverse complement strand
TCATGACCCGCGGCATCCCCCCGGACGTGGCCCGCAAGGCCGTGGTCCTCGGTTTCCTCGAGCCGGTCGTGGCCCGCATCCCGATGGCCGACGCCCAGGATCGGTTGCGGGCCCGGCTCGACCGCAAGTGGTCGGAACGGGGAGGCCAGGCTTCGGGGGCGCAGGGCAGGCCGACGACCACCCGCGATGCCGCGGCCTGAGCGAAGTGGGCGGGCACCGGGGAGCGGCGACGGGAGCAGAAGCCAAGGCGGAGACGGTCGCCTCCGTGCGCCAGGTGGACGTGGCGGCCGAGGACGACGTCGCCCCCGGCACGATGCTCATGGTCCAGGTCGACGGCACCGACATCCTCCTGGTCAACCTCGAGGGGGCGATCCGGGCCTACCAGGGCATCTGCAGCCACGAGTACTTCGAGCTCGACAAGGGCTTCCTGACCGGCGACTCGCTGACCTGCGCCCTCCACCTCTCCCGCTTCGACCTCTTCAGCGGCGAGGCCCTCGACCCGCCCGCCGAGATGCCCCTGGCGATGTATCCGGTGACCATCGCGGACGGCCGTGTCCTCCTGGAGCTCCCGGCCGAGGGCCCGATCCCAGTCAACGAATAGGAGTCCCTGCGGGCACTCCTTCCGCTTTCGCGGGTCGGTGGAGCAGCCCGGCTCGCCCTGGCCTGGACCGCCTAGCCTTCGCCGAGCGGCCTGGCGACCTCGGCTGGAAGGACCGTCGCCGGTGCAGCCGCGCTGGGTGGCTCCCCGGCCGACGGAGCGAGGAGCGCCTCGAGCTGGGCCAGGATCGGTCGCGCCCCGAGCTTCGCCAGGGTCGTCCGGGCCTCGGCCGCGGCGGCGCGTGCTTCACGATCTTCCGGTCCCAGGACCGTCAGCATCTCGACGGCCATACGTGCGGCCTCCCAGGGCAGATCGAGCGTCCGCCAGACCGCGTTGGCCTCCCGGTACAGCCCCAACGCCTCGGCCCGGCGCCCCTCGAGCCCGGCCAGCCCGGCCCGGAGCAACGTCCGAGTGACCTCCACGATCAGGCTGTGAAGGCCGGTGGCGTCGAGGTCGTCGAGGGCCTGCTGGGCGCTCGTCGCGTCGCGGGCCAGGATGGCCGCGCGGCCGGCCAGGCGGAGGTAGGCAGGGGCCGGTGAGTGATGGTTATCAGCCCCGTGGCGCCAGATGCGGTGGGCCTCCGCGGGATCGCCGCTGGTCAGGGCCATCCAGCCCAGGCATTCGTCGACGAGATCGGAGGCCATGGCCCCGTCGAGTGTCGCCGTCGCGGCCCGGAGGGCGGCCAGTTCCTCGTCGAACGGCTCGCCCCGGACGGCGAGGATGTTGATGAGGTTGTTGATCAGGAGGGCCCGGTGGAAGGGCTCGATCGCGC
>SCQL01000077.1 GCA_004299235.1 bacterium | reverse complement strand
CTGCAGGCCGCCGCCGATGCCAACGGCAGCGATTCAGTCGACATCTCGGAGCAGGAGATCGTCATCCAGTCGGTCACCGAGACGATCGTGCCCAAGTTGGTCGCCGAGGATGTTCCGCTCTTGACAAGGTGAGTTCGCCTTGCTCTTCCGCCCACCGTGCCCGCCGACTAATTCGCTCGCTTCGCATAGCCTCCTCGCCGACGTCTTCCCAGGCATCGACTACGTTCCTGTCGACCTCGACGATCTGAAGAAGCACATCCTCGACGTCTGCAAGGAGCGGAACCTCGTCGCGGGCGATGTCTGGCTGCAGAAGGTCGTCCAGCTCTACCAGATTCAGAACATACAGCACGGTCTGATGATGGTTGGGCCGTCGGCGACTGGCAAGACTTCGGCGTGGCGGGTCCTCCTCGCGGCGCTGGAGCGCCTGACGGGCATCGAGGGCGTCTCCTACGTCATCGACCCCAAGGCCATCGCCAAGGACGCGCTGTACGGCACCCTCGACCCGACCACGCGCGAGTGGAACGACGGCCTCTTCACGCACATCCTCCGCAAGATCGTCGACGACGTCCGCGCGGAAAGCTCGAAGCGCCACTGGATCATCTTTGACGGCGACGTCGACCCCGAGTGGGTGGAGAATCTCAACTCGTGCGTTCCTGTACTTGCATCGTTGCGAACGCGGTCGTTGACTCTCGGACCTCGCAGCGTCCTCGACGACAACAAGCTCTTGACGCTGCCGAACGGAGAGCGCCTCAATCTGCCGCCCAACGTCCGCATCATGTTCGAGGTCGAGTCGCTCAAATACGCGACTCTCGCCACAGTCAGTCGCTGCGGCATGGTCTGGTTCAGCGACGACGCCGTCTCGCCCGACATGCTCTGCCGCAACTACCTCGATACAACGCGCTCAACTCCGCTCGATGTCGCCGACGAGGATGCGAGCTTCTCCCGCCAGACTCAGGGCGACGGCGACGAGGTCTCGGCGGTGCTGTCGACTCAGCAGCTCGTCGCCGCCAAGCTCGAGCCCTTCTTCGAGCGCGACGGCCTCGTCGCAAATGCACTCGCTTTTGCCGCCGGCGTC
>SCQL01000076.1 GCA_004299235.1 bacterium | reverse complement strand
GTCGGAGCTCACGACGCTCAACCTCCCCGCCCAGCGCAAGGTCGAGTACCTCCGCTGCCACAACCCGACTTTCGACCAGTTTATCGGACCCGAGGACCCGCGGTTGTTCTTCACGAACGATGGACAGCCGTTGTTGATCTATTCGCAGACGGGGAGGATGCCGAATGTCTGTCGAGCGTTGTTCATCATCGACGCTAGGTGAGCCTTCTCAACTTTTGGTCAGCTCGCGCTCCAGCTGTTCCCGTGGCTGGACGCTCGAGTTCACCTTCAGCGGCACTCCCAGGCCCCGAGCCCGCGAACCTGACGCTTGGGAACCGCGCGCAGGATGGTCATCCCCGGACTCGACAAGGCGCTCAAGCGGGCCGGCTACAACCCGCCCGTCGTCTTCCGCGAACAGACTGGTAAGCTAATCTCGTCTGTAGATAGTATGTTACACGTAGGAAGCCGTGCTGACGGCTCGGAACGCTCCAGACTTGATCCGAGAAGGCTCGTGAGTTTCTGGGCTTCCTCGTGCTCGCATAGGGCCGCTGCTGACCTCATTCGGCGGCCTGGGAAGAACGAACATCGAGAAGAACTGGTCACCCATGCTAGGCGAGAACGACGAGGTGCGTCGTGAAGCGCTCGCCGCGTTATCCGCAACGAAAGCTGACAACCTTCTCCACCCCTTCCCTCGCCCTCTCCCGACCTGCAGCTCTTCTTCCACGTCTCCCTCGTCCCTCAACAAATCTACAAATACGTCCCGAACCTCACCCTGCGCCCACTCGACCCGCTCGCGCCGTCGCACAACTGCCTCACCGACATCCTCGGGCCCGACATGAACCGCGTCCACCTGCACCATGCGACGCCCCTCATCCGCGCTACGATGTGCAAAAGGGGTGAGTGTGTCCCTGACGTGCACAACACGGTGTTGTTTGGGATCATCCATGTCAAGTATCATCCCCTCGTGCGTCGACCCTTCCTCTCCTCTCCCTTCCGTTCGCAGCGCTAACCCGCGACCCGCGCACAGCCCTACCTCCACTACGTCCGCCACGTCGTAACCTGGAACGTCACCTCTCCCTACGAGTACCTAAGCGTCTCGAAGCCGCTCACCTACAGCGGGACGAACCAGGCCGACCCGATCTTCACCGTCTCGATGGCGTGGCAGTCGCCTTCGGATCGCCATGGGCTTGGATTGAACCACGGGTTCTTGGACGATACGGTGTTGATCTCGTTTGGCGTCGGCGATTACGGGTCGGCGTACACGGTGCGTCCAGTCGTCCTTCTTGCTAACCTTGTG
>SCQL01000075.1 GCA_004299235.1 bacterium | reverse complement strand
CTGTGGGCAAGGGTCGCAGCTCCTCGCGCTCCCGCGCGAAGCGGTCGGCAATCGGTTCCCGATGCGTACTGTGGAGACGCTCTTGGTCGCGTTCACAGAACAGGGCCAGTGCGGCGTTGAGCTCTCCCAGCGAAGCATAGTGCGGGATCGGCCGAAAGACGTTGTCCTCGAGATAGCCGTTGGCTCCCTCGACTCCGCCCTTCTCGTTGCCCTTGGCCGGAGCGGCGAACTGGATGTCCAGCGCCAAGGCGCCGCAGAACGCGCGGAAGGCACGGTTCTCCTCGCGGTTGCGGCCGCGCAAGACGCGTGTGACGGCGATCTTGGCGTTATCGAACACTCCCTCTCGCGGGAGACCGCCGAAGGCCACCAACCCTTCGAGCAGTCCGGTGAAGAGCGCAAGCTGGTCGCAACGGCGCGAGGCGCGAGCGAAGAGCCTGCCGCTGTAACTCAAACGCATCACAAACAGCTCGAGCTTCATCAGGACGCCGGCGATGATGGCCTGCACCGGTGTGAAGTCGAACTGCACCTGATCGCCTGGGGCATAGACCGCTCGCACGAAAGCTTCCTTCGGTCGAATCAGGATGCGCCGCTGGGCCACGTACTGGCGCAACGCGCGCTCCCCGATGCGCAGTTCCGGGTCGACTCGTTCGCGCAGGAGTGTGCCGATGCGCTTGGCCGTGATTCGAGGCGAACTGCGTAGCCACTGGTCGATGTGTGACTGATAGGGATCGAGCAACCGCGGGCGCGCGACCGTGATGATGCCTGGCGGCTGCTGGCTGCGCACATACTTGCGCACGGTGTTCCTGGCCAAGCCGAGGTCACGCGCGACCACCTTGACCGGCTCTCCGTCGCGTACGCATCGCAGCCGAATGATTTCCCATTGATCCAACGGAACCAACCCCCTTGACCCTCCCTCCCTGGCGAGTGCTTGCTTACGCTTGCCTTCGGGAGGGGGGTCCTCTCTTGCTATCAGGGGGTCAATTTCTCGGTGCCGCTACGGGGTCAAATCCTCGATGCCGTTTCCA
>SCQL01000074.1 GCA_004299235.1 bacterium | reverse complement strand
CCGGCGCGAAATTTGTCGAGGGCGGCGGCGAAGCCTTCTATCATCGCGGCGAGGATTTTATCCGCCTTCCTTACCGCGAAACTTTCCTCTCGCCCGCTGACTTTTATTGCACGGCTCTGCATGAACTCGGGCACTGGACCGCGCATCCCTCGCGCCTCAACCGCGATCTGCAGCATCGCTTCGGCTCATCGAGCTATGCGCGCGAAGAACTGATCGCGGAACTGACCAGCGCCTTCCTTTGCGCGCATCTGAACATCGTCCCGCAAATCCGCCATGCCGATTACCTGGGCCATTGGCTGCAAATCCTGAAAGAGGATAGCCGCGCGATCTTTCACGCCGCCAGCCAAGCCAGCAAGGCCACCGATTTCCTGCTCGCGTTCCAGCAGTCGCGAGAGGCCGAGATTCCGACCGCCGAGGCGGCGGAATAGGTGCATCCCGCACCAACCCGGCCCCGCCCGCGAAGCGCAAAACCCACGGATAGGGCCGGTCCACTCCAACGCAAGAGCAGACCATCATGGAACTTCAACACATCGAACTCAGCAAGCTCAAAATCTCCAAATGCAACATGCGCTACCGCGACCCGGAGCCGGATGTTGCGGACATTCTGCCGAGCATCCGCGCCAAGGGGGTCTTGCAGCCGCTTATCGTGCGGCCCGAGGACGGCAAGTTTGGCGTCGTGGCGGGACGGCGGCGCTATTTCTCGCTTCGTGCCGTCAAGGCGGAATGCGGCGAGGTCGCGGCTCCGCCTTGCGCGATCATGGAGGAAGGCGACGACGCCGAGGCCATCGAGGCATCGTTGCTCGAAAATGTCGCGCGCCGCGACCCCGATCCGATGCGCGAATACGAAACCTTCGTGCGGCTCATCAAGGAGGGCCGCACGGTGGACGGCATCGCCGCGACCTTCGGCATGACGACGACACAGGTTCGCCAGCGCCTTGCGCTCGGCAATCTGCTTCCCAAGATCAGGGACGCCTATCGTGCCGAGGATATTGACGACGAGACCGTGCGGCATCTGACGCTCGCCTCCGTGGCGCAGCAGCGCAAATGGCTG
>SCQL01000073.1 GCA_004299235.1 bacterium | reverse complement strand
GTGGAGAAGGACGCGCACCTGAGGCCTGTGGGACGGAAACGGCCGTGACGGTCTCGATGCGCCGGATGTCCGCGGGCAGCGGCTACCAGTACCTGCTGCGCAGCGTCGCGGCTGGCGACGGCAACCGCGTCCTGTCGACGCCGCTGACTCGCTACTACTCCGAGGTCGGTACGCCGCCCGGCCGCTGGCTCGGATCCGGCGTCGGTGCCTTCGGCGCCGGCCAGCTCCGGCCGGGCATGCCGGTGAGCGAGGAGCATCTCGCCCTGCTGGTGGGCATGGGCCGAGACCCCATCACGGGGGAGCAGCTCGGCCGGGCGTATCCGTCGTACAAGCGGCTCTCGGATCGGATTTCCGAGCGCGTTGGCGCCCTTGATCCCGAGATGACCCAGGAGGAATGCGCGGCCGAGACCACGAGGATCGAGGCCGAGGAGACCGCCGCTGGGATGCGACGAGCGGTGGCCGGGTTCGACCTCACCTTCAGCGTTCCGAAGTCCGTGTCCGTGCTCTGGGGTGTCGCAGACGCCGTCACCCAGGAGCGGATCGTCGCCGCCCATCACACGGCGGTCGCAGACGTGATTGCGCTCTTCGAGCGAGAGGTCGCCGCCACTCGTGCGGGCCTCTCCGATGCTGACGGCGCCATCGCTCAGGTCGACGTGGCAGGTGTCGCTGCCGTCGCCTACGACCACTTCGACTCGAGGGCCGGCGACCCGCAGCTCCACACGCACGTCGTGGTTGCCAACAAGGTGCTGACCGTCATGGACGGCCGCTGGCGCAGCCTTGACGGACGCCCGGTCTTCGCCTCACGCACCGGCCTGTCGGCGCACTACGACGCCCTCCTCGCTGACCGGCTGTCGCGCGACCTCGGCATCGAATGGGAGCTGCGTCAGCGCGGACCCGACCGGAATCCCCGATGGGAGATCGTCGGTGTCACCGACGAGCTGATCACGGAGTTCTCCAGCCGTACGCGCGAGATCGAGCTCAAGAAGGAAGAGCTCATCGCGGAGTACGTCGCACAGCACGGGCGAATGCCCTCGGCGAGGACGATCGTTGAGCTCCGGGCCCAGGCGACGCTGGCCACGCGCCCGCCGAAGGAGGTCCGGTCGCTCGCCGACCTGACAGGTGAGTGGCGGCAGCGTGCCGCGGAGCAGTTGGGGGCCGAGCCGACCGGGTGGTCGC
>SCQL01000072.1 GCA_004299235.1 bacterium | reverse complement strand
GCGAGCACAACGACGAGATTTTCGGGGACTTGCTGGGCCTGGACCACGATGCACGCAGGAGGCTCGCCGCGGCCGGCGTGATATGAGGCGGTACTCGTGCAAGCCGGAACGCATGAGCTGCAGCCGACGACGAACCGGACGGGCTGATTCCTCAAGCGCAAGGTCCGAGTTTGTGACCCGGCCGCTTGGCGGTATGACTCGCGGACATGCTGCGGTCCGGTCGCTCCGCTCCCCTGGGCTGATCCCGGGCTATCAACTCCGCACTTACCAGTCAACCAACTGACGTAGTTGGAACTGGTTCAACTACGCGGGGGGATCGTGCCTTGGCTTGAACGCCATACGCAATGCCAATTGTTAAGGTCTAGACTTTCGGCATGAAGATGCTTTTGATAAGACATGGCCAGACCCCGTCAAATCTCACCGGGGCTATCGACACGGTCCCTCCGGGCGCGCCCCTTACGGCTCTGGGAATCGCTCAGGCCTCGGCCCTCGGGCCGGCACTGATGCACGAGGGGCTAGCAGCGGTCTATAGCTCGCCACTCCTTCGAGCCAGGTCCACCGCAGAGATCTTGGCGCAGCATTTGGGGCTCGAGACACTGATTCACCCTGGCCTCGTTGAGATCAGCGGCGGAGACCTGGAGATGCGTGCCGATGATGAAGCCACCCAACGCTATGTCGAGTGCATGCTGCGGTGGATGAATCGAGACCTTTCCTTCAAGATTCCTGGCGGTGTCACCGGCAACACGTTCCTAGACACCTACTCAGCCGCACTGACGTCTCGCAGTGGAGCAGCGGGGACGCGGTCCGGTCGCCGTGGTCACCCACGGAGCGTCCATGCGCGTTTTTCTTGCGCTTCGTGCCGGGTTTGGGGTTGATGACACTGAACGGATGTGGGCCGACAACACCGGATTGGCCGTCCTTGAGTCCGACGGTATGAACGAGTGGATTCTTACCCGGTGGGCACCGGAGCCCCTCGGGGGTGCACACCTACGAGGAGAGGACAGCGAGAACATCCCG
>SCQL01000071.1 GCA_004299235.1 bacterium | reverse complement strand
TTTCCCTATAAAAAGTAGTATGAACAGGGGTAATTATAACAGAAGACAGATGGACAGACCACCTTCGTATAACCGCCGGGCTGATTTTGAGTTAAAATGGGGACAATGCTAGCGCTTATTATTTGTCTTGCCGGAATTCTCGCTATTTTACTTGTAGATGAATATCTGGGACACAAAAAAATATTGAGAGCCGAATATAAAAGGAAATTTGTGCATATTGTCGCCGGGGCATTTATCGCTTTTTGGCCATGGCTGGTTAGCTGGCGGCAGATCCAGCTTCTGGGACTGGCTATGCTGGCGGTAGTTATTCTGAACCGCCGCTTGGGGATATTTAACTTCATGGCCGAAACCGCACGGATAGGTTTTGGCGATGTATTCCTGGCTTTGGCTGTCACTTTGTCCGCCGCGCTGACCAGCGACAGAGTCTTCTTTATGCTCGCCATACTTACTATGGCTTTGGCCGACGGGCTGGCGGCGGTTATCGGCAAACACTACGGCTCACATTGGAAGTATAAAGTCTTCGGGCAAAAAAAGACGCTGGTTGGGACTATGACTTTCTGGCTGGTTGCACTGCTTATCTTTGGCTTTTCTATGCCTCTGGTTGCCGGTGATATAACTCCGCAAAAGTACATCTTGCTGCTGGTCGTGCTGCCGCCAGTACTGACAATTACCGAAAACCTGGCGGCTTTTGGTCTGGATAACCTGGCTATCCCGCTGCTGACCCTGCTGGCCCTGAAGATTGCCTAAGAAGTCTTAGGCGCCGCCGATTATAATTCCGGCGGCAAAAACCAGCCCGCCGCCGACTATTACCTGAAGGACCGAAATCCAGAATTTCATATCAAAAAAATGGTAGCGGATATAGGCTATAACCGTCAGCTCCAGGCCGACTATCAGGTAGGCAAGGGCAAGAGCCGCATTGAAATTGGAAAGTAAGAAGGGAAGGGTATGGAACACTCCGCCCAGAAAGGTCATGGCCCCGATAATAATGCCGCGGCGCAAAGGCCGGCCCCGGCCGGTCAACTCCCCGGTGTCGCTTAATGCCTCGGCAAAGGCCATGCTAATGCCGGCACCCACAGCCGCCGACATACCGATTAAGAAGGCGATGTGCGGGTTACGTGTGGCAAAAGCCGCCGCGAAAATAGGCGCCAAAGTCGAGACAGAGCCATCCATCAGCCCGGCCAGGCCCGGCTGGATGGTCTGCAGGACAAAGCGGTTGTACTCTTCTTCGCTACTCGGCCGCTTCCCGCCGAGCCCTATGGGCCATGAAAAAGGATTGAGGTTTTTTGGCATAAATATGGGGCGAATGATGGGACTTGAACCCACGGCCTTCGGAGCCACAATCCGACGCTCTAACCAGCTGAGCTACATCCGCCGTAACGACTGCAATTTTAACACTTATTAACAGATAGGACTAGTGTATTATGGTTCTCTTGGTATCAGTTACCGACCAATATCCTGGAAGAGAAAGCTGGCCCTTAGCATCGTAGCGGATTACTTCTTTAACAGGCTCCCGTCCTTCAGGAACAGGGTGAACTTCTACAAGTTCCTCCACTATCCTTCCAGTAGCATCATCAAAGACTGCTATGAGCTTTTCCGAAATAAAAACTTGGCTTTTCCCCTCGCCAAGTTTTTCGCTTGCGGCCGACATCTATTAATGAGTATAGGCGTCGGGCCGGACGACTTCAA
>SCQL01000070.1 GCA_004299235.1 bacterium | reverse complement strand
TTTTACGACTTGTCTCAAAAAATTTAAACCGCTGCTGCCTGGATTAGAAGTGCCCTGACCACTGATAGATTGATTATCAAAACGTAAATTCAATCCCATCTTAAATTTATTGCCGGCTTTATGAGATATTCTGAAATTCACCAGCTTCCGGTTGAGACCCGAACCAACCATCACAGCCTGGGACTCATTATCTGTCAGGCTTAAATTGAATTGTGTTTTACTATCTCCACCTGATACAGCCACATTATGCGTTTCCATAAAAGCATTTCTTCCAAAAGCCTGATCCTGCCAGTTCACAAAGGGCGCTTCTTTATATAGCCCAATATCCTGGAAGGTGCCAAACTGGCTTGCGAACTGTTGTTCTTTGGTAGTATTTCCCCGGCTTGATTCGTACTGGTATAATACGTATTGATATGGATTCAGCACGGGTAATGTTTTTTCTACTTTCTGAAAACCAAAAAATCCGTTATAAGTGACGGTAGTTTTTCCCCGATGCCCGCTTTTTGTAGTAATAATGATAACGCCATTAGCGCCGCGCGCTCCATAAATAGCCGTAGCGGAAGCATCTTTCAAAACCGTGATGGAGGCAATATTCTGCACATCCATCGTAGAAAGCGGATCATCTTCGATCATACCATCCACCACATATAAAGGAGAATTATCCTGCGTAATGGAAATCCCCCCCCTCACCCGGATATTGACTTCTGCACCTGGCATTCCTTCCGAACCGGTTACCTGCACACCTGCCAGACGGCCTGCTAATGCCTCTGCGGCTGAATTAATGGGAATATCTTTTAGATCATGCGCGCTTACCGTAGATACTGCTGCCGTCAGCGCACCTTTTGTCGTAGTACCATAACCGATAGCTACTACTTCTTTCAGACTGTTGACAGCAAGCGAAAGTTCTATATTGACAGGTTTTCCGGGAGTGGCAGTAACCACTTTTGTTTTATATCCTATAAAGCTGCATTCCAGCTTTACAGGATTATTGTTCTGAACCTGCAAAACAAAATTCCCGTTAGCATCCGTTTGTGTGCCAGTTTCTGTCCCGGGTATCCGCATAGTTACTCCCGTTAAGGCGCTTCCGGAAGATTCATCAGTGACTTTACCACTAAGTATTCCTTGCGCTTTAGCTGATAAGATACCAGTAAAAAATAATAAGGTCAGTAATATGTATTTCATCTATAAATATTTTATTGTTTTTAAAGGTTAAATAAAATTAAGCATTCCCTTTTTCTCATTGAAACAGATCATGCATTTATATAATTGTGGTGAAAATAAATGGTGAGGTTTCATGGTATTTGGTTTTAATTCGATGACAATTTTACTTGTATTCACGATTAAAACCAACAAAACAACCGGATTTATTTACGCAATCGTTCCCGATAACGATATCATCTTACAATCAGCTCGCTTCGATTAATAAGTCCTCAATTCAGAATCGTTTTTTATATTCACAATTATTAGATTCTTCGGTTAAAGCAAATGGTATGGTCCCGGTATTTCATTCAGGAAATTTCTATAATAAATTATTCAGATTAATTGTTATTTTTACGCATGCATTAAAAAATTATTTTACCATGAGAAAAATCAATCTTCTTCCTTCATACAACCATAGGAAACTCTTATCCGCTGTTATCATACTCAGCCTTCTCTTTTACTTTATTCCTGATGCTAACGGACAAAATGTAACACAACCGGCGTCCAGAGAACAGGAT
>SCQL01000069.1 GCA_004299235.1 bacterium | reverse complement strand
GATGCTCGAGGCCAGCGCGCTCGCCAGGCTGGCATCGGTGCTGCCCTGGCCGAAGTTCACCGAGTAGGCGGTGCCGTTCACCGTACCCGACACCGTGCCCGTGTCCCACTCGTCGATGTAGCGGTAGCAGCCCGGCCGGTAAGGTTCGCAGGGAACCTTCACGACCGTATAGCCCTCGGTTCCGCTGATGGTGATCGAGCCGGTTCCGGGAGAGCCGCCCACCGGCGCGCCTCCGGAATCGGCAACGCTCGTCAGCCGGCCGCGCGCATCGTAGCCGCGCGTCTCCGTCAAGCCGTTGCCCAGCGATGCGCTGGTCTCTTCGCCCAAGGCGTTGTAGGCAACGCCGCTGATCAGCGTGCCGCTGGCGTTGCTCGCCCCTCTCGCAATTTGGGAGAGCATGCGAGGACTGAGCACCGTCCGGCCGGGGCGACCACGGGGCGCCCGGGCTCATGAGGCTGGCTCCCGGTAAAGCGCCGCGACATCCGGGAGCGAGCCGCCGAGCCTGTCGGCATATACTTGGAACTCGGCCCTCGCCTCTTCGAGCGTGCCGCCTAGAAGCTCCGTCAACAACTCCGCGGGGGCAGCGAACAGGTTGTACCATTCATTGCAGGCAATTGCCCAGGGCTCGTCTTCCCGCGTAAGGAGGAATCGGTACAACCCGAGTTCCCGGTTCACCTCGGTGAGGCCCTCCGGGCCGATTTGGACATCGAAGGCGTCCCCGCGCTCGTCGGTGACGTCGATGTTGACCGCAATCGCGCTGCCGCCCGAGAACTCCTTCAGGGCGGCGGCTAGGCGAGGGATGTCGGCGGCCGGGATCCGGGCAGCGGACTCAGCGGGGACGACCTGAAATGCCCGCCCCCTCGCCCAGTCCAGGCGTAGGTCGTACCCACGTTCGCCGCTTAGCATTCGCGCCATCGCCTGGCAGATTCGGGCGATCCGGTCCGGGTCAGTTATTTTCCTCATTGGCCCCCGCCGTAGCGAATCTTCGTAGTTTGGCCGCCGGCGTGCTGGATCTCGATCGTAGGGCGGCCATCGGAGCTGAAGTCTCGAAGTATGGCCTTGGAACCGTCCGGTAGTTGCTCTACCAGTACGCCGCGGCCCTTGTCGGCGGCCTGACCGGGCAGAGCTCCAAAATCTTTTGTGGCCTGCTGGATCCCTCCTGGCCTGGCGACGATCCGTGATGCCGACCCTCCTTCGTCGACGGCGCCCTCCAGAAGCTCGCCGATCTCCTTAACCCCGGCCTCAACCTCCTCTCCTTCGCCAACGCCGCTGACCATCAGCGCCATCCCAGCCGCGCTCGCCGCGTTTCGTTCCCCGGGCGTGGCGTTAGCAGGAATTCTGCCCGTGACAGCATCGCGCATTCCCAGCAGCGACGTCATGAGAGCGCCGGAGAAGGAATTATCGGACGCGTTGCCCTCCTTCACCGATTGGGCCTGCTTTCTGCAGTTTTTGCCGAAGAGGCCAAGGAAGCAGTGTCCGTTCGGGTCGGTGGCTGTGGTCGGGTTGTTCAGGACGTAGGCGTAGGGGTTGAGCGACTGCGGGTTGCTCAGGTTAGCGTACGGCGTGGCCTCGGGCGCCGCGCTCCAGTCGGGGCTGAGGAAGCGGCCGAGGCCGGAGCTGTAGTAGCGGGCGCCGAGAGTGTCGACGGCGGGAGCGTCGTAGGCGTACATGAGGTTAGCTTTCTCAGCCCAGGAGTAAGCTCGGCAGACCGAAAACGATAAGGATGAATACCCCAACTGCGGCCAGAGTGGTAACGGCGATTCTCAACCTGCGCGCTGCGTTCCGCGCGGTGGGCCAGATCTCATTGACTGAATCCGCCGCCATTTGGACCACGATGAGGAACATTCCCGCCTGCGCGATCGCGAAGATTTGTACGACGGTCCTTAGGGCGCTGGGTCCAGCAGACGGAAGGTGCGATTGCGCCAGGAACCCGTCCAGGCAGAGAAAAAAAATTACGATGCTGAGAATCCACGTGACGGCTTTCCCGCCGTTAGTGGGCCTCGCCGTGCGCGGCGCGCTCATTGGGCGCCCCCACCGGTCGAGGGCTGCGCGGCCCCGGAAGCGGGCCCGGAGCCTTTCGCGCACGGGGTATTTTCCTTGCAGACCGGCTTCGCCGGTCCCTCCCGGGTCGCAGCAGAGGTACCGACTCCGGCTGCATCTGTTGCCGCCTCGCGTATAGCTGTCGAGGCGACCGCCTTGCCAGCGATCGCGGCAAACGTCCCGCCTAACGCGCCTGTGCCGGCGTCGATCTCCAGCGCCTTGGGGTCAGCGACGGCTTGGCCGTTCAGCTTCCGTTCCGCTGCGCCGCCGACCAAATTTCCCAGAATCGTACCTCCAATCTTATTCCACGCGCTGCCGCCGGCTTCGTCTAGCCCTGCTTCCGGGGCGGCTTCTGGGCCGATGGCGCCGATGATTGCCCCGGCAATCGCGCCTCCTTCGGCGGCGTGTTCGATGCGGCTAGCACTGAGCGGCTGGCCGCGCATCCATTCGGCGAGAGCTTCCGAGCCGCCGCCGACCACTGCGCCGATGCCTGCGCCGGCGAGCGCGGTGCACCAAGGCCAGCAGTGACCGTCTTTGTCAACATCGCTGGCAGGGTTGTTGCCCTCGTAGATGTAGGGGTTAAGGCTCTGCGGGTCGCTCAGATTCGCGTAGGGGGTGGCCTCGGGCGCCGCGCTCCAGTCAGGGGTGAGGAAGCGTCCGAGGCCCGAGTCGTAGTAGCGGGCGCCGAAGTAGTCGAGGCCGCTCGATCCGTCCCGGTACTTGCCCGTGAAGTGCAGGTTCGACACCGATCCCACGTTGTTCAGGTAAGCGCCGAACGGCCAGCTCGTGTCGGTCTCGATCGGCGCGCCGCTGGCGTTGGTGCGCACCCGCGCCGTGCCCAGCTCATCGCTCGCCGCCCAGACAAACGCGCTAGCGGTTTGCGTGCCCAGGTAGCGCCCGCCCACGTAGGTCTCCCCGGCGATCAACCCCTGGCTTGCGTTCACCACCGTCAACTCCTGCCCCCCGGCTCCATATACAAACTCTTTTACCACACCGCCCACGTCCTCGTGTACCCTCCGGCCCTCCGGCCCGTACACGTAACTCGCCGTTGAGCCATTATCCACCGAGATCAG
>SCQL01000068.1 GCA_004299235.1 bacterium | reverse complement strand
GAGACCTGAAGAGAGAGCGGGGCAGAGAGTGTTTGGAGGCGAAGCGAGGCAGGGATTCGGGAATGAGGGCGAAATTGTCTGTCTAAGCGTCTTGGGGGATCTTGATAGGCTCGATGTTCCAGATCTCTGTGACGCAGACAAGGCAGAGTGTCAGTGAATGGCGCGGTCAGACGAGTCGGCGCAGGGACACGAGGGAGAGGAGAGAACGGCGGGCGGCGCACCTTCGGCGTATTGCAAGACGGCACGGTCGCTGGCGAAGCGTCCCATGCGAGCGGTGCTGTTGACTGTGAGAACGAAGCGTGTCAGGGTATGTTGGACAGACGCAGCGCCAGAAGCGGGTCCGCACTTGTCTTTTCGACCCACGACGGTTGGTCGACGTAAGCCTCGTCGACCATCTTCTGCGCCTGGAGGTACGACAAGAAGTCGTCGCTGACGAGGTAGTGGTCCTTGCCCTCAAAGAGGGTGCCGAGGAGCGGCTCGAACACGCCTGCCTCGCCGAACATGCCGGACCGGATCGCGTCGACGACTTCAAGCAGCTCGGCCGGGTACTGCACCTCGCCGAAGTGGTGTGCGCGACGGAGCTTGGGGACGTCGGGCGTGATGTGCCCGAAGAAGAAGACTGGGCGGCGGCAAAGCGTGAGAACTAGAGCAGCGAGACAAGTCTGCGAAATGACTTGCCGTTCTCGTCACCGACAGCCTCGGCGATCTCGATGTTGGCGCCGTCGAGCGTGCCGAGCAAGAGACCGCCGTTGAGTGCGAATTTCATGTTGGATGTGCCACTCGCCTCAGTTCCGGCGGTCGAGATGTGCTCCGAGATGTCCGACGCCGGGATGATGATCTCGGCGAGCGAGACCTGCGCATGGTATTGAGCGAGCCGTGAGCATCCATTTCGCGCGAGAGATGGGGAAGCTGAACGCACCGAGTAGTCCGGAAGGAAGGCGACCGAGAGCGACTCGCGAATGTCCTTGTCGGCGTTGATCGTCTTCGAGACCGCGTTGCAGAGGCGAATGATGAGCTTTGCAATGTAGTAGCCGGGCGCGGCTTTGCCTGCGAAGACGGAGAGGCGAGGGACAAGGCGCTTGCGGTCGGCCGGCGACATCTGTTGCGCGTCGTTCAGAGATTAGCTTGACGCGCGTGCGCATTAAGAGGAAGCGCATACTCGCCTTCTTGAGCTGAAGGTAGCGGAAGATGACGCCGAGGATGTTCATGAACTGACGCTCTGTGAGTCGATCTCATCAGCAAGGACGGGCTACCGAGTCATGGTTGCGCGTAACGTACTGTACTCGTGGATGCGCTTGACCTGGACGTCGATGAGCGCGTGCCTGTTCACCGTGAGGCCGAGGGTCGCCTCGATGTAGTCGCAGAGGCGCTCGCGGTTCGCCTGCGAGCGAGACGAGCGTGAGCGAACAAACCGAGCGCAGCAATAGACACTCACGCACCTGCTTGCACGCCGCCCACTTCTTCTGGAAGGCCTTGTCCTTGGCGTACTTGGTCAAGCCCTCGAGC
>SCQL01000067.1 GCA_004299235.1 bacterium | reverse complement strand
GCGAGGCAGGTATCGTATGCAAGAGCGGCCGAGCTTCCCCGAATCGCAGAGTCTAGCCCTCAAGTATTTCGCCGCCTCCGTGGTGCTCTTCGGGATCGTAGTCGTGGCCGGTCTGCTGGCAGCGATCGACTACGCGCACCCGCAGTTCCTCTATCCGGTGCTGCCCTTCAGCATCCTCAAGATCTTGCACATCGACGTGCTGATCATCTGGATCCTCATGGCATTCATGGGCGCGCTCTTCTGGCTGATTCCCGCGGAGTACGGCCGGGAGTTGGTGGGCCTCAAGCTCGCTAACGTCATCTTCTGGATCTTTTGCGCAACGGTGCTCGTGGTCGCAGCGATCTTCGTCTTCGTGCAGTTCGGACCCGGTACGGATCGCACCCTGTGGCTCATCAATCAAGGACGCAAGTACGTCGAGGAGCCACGCTGGGCGGCGATCATCGTGGCAATCGGCGTCGCCGTCTTCGTCTACAACATCGTGGGAACTGCCGTCGCAAGCAAACGCGTCACGGGCGTGGTCTGGGTGGTCATCCTCAACTTGGTGCCGCTCTTCTTCCTCTACCTCATCGCCTTCCCGGCGCCAACCAATATTTCCGTCGACCAGTTCTGGTGGTGGTGGCTGGTGCACTTCTGGGTCGAGGCAACCTGGGAGGTGATGATCGGCTCGATCGTAGCGCTGGTGCTGATGCGTCTCATGGGCACCTCGCGCAGGATCGTGGAAACCTGGCTCTACATCGAAGTGGCATTGGTCTTGGCCACCGGCGTGCTGGGCATCGGCCACCACTACTTCTGGATGGGAGCTCCAGCGTACTGGCTGGGGATCGGCGGCTTCTTCTCCGCCCTCGAGCCGCTGCCGCTCTTGGGCATGGTGGTGCACGCCGTCTATGACGCCGGCGAGCACCACATGAAGATGACCAACGAGCCGGCCTTCTACTGGATGATGGCGGAGGCATTCGGCAACTTCATCGGCGCCGGCATCTTCGGCTTCATGATTACCCTGCCGCAGATCAACCTCTTTGCTCACGGCACGCAGTGGACGGCATCTCATGGCCACTTCGCCATGTGGGGGGCCTACGGCTGCGGCGTGATCTCGGTGATCTACCTTGCTCTGCAGGATCACCGGCGCGCGACGCTTTTTGCCGGCGCGACGTGGAAGTGGGCCTTCGCGCTGCTCAATGGCGGGATGATCGGTATGGTGGGCTCGCTGATGATGGCGGGAATGGCGCAGGCTTTCTACGAGCGCGCGATCGGCGGCTCGACGTTCAACGCCTTCGTCTCGGCGTCGTCGTCTCCGTGGTTCATCGAGGGGTTGGGAATGCGGCTGGTCTTCGCCATCGTCTTCGCCGCGGGGTATTTCGTTCTCGCCTACGACCTGCTCACCATCGGGAAGCGCGTGCGCGAGACCTCGCGCGCGGGCGGCCCGGCACGCGCGCCGGCAGAGTGACGCGCCGTGCTCCCGTGGCAAGTACTCGCAACATCGAGCCTGCTTGGAGTTTTTGCCTTCATGGGCGGCGGCTATGCCGTGCTCTACGTCGCCGCCATGCTCTCCGAGCGCCGGTCTCTGACGCGCATCGCCTACGCCTGCTACGCCGCGCAGTGCGCGTGCCTGCTCGCCGTGCTTTGGATCTCGCCGCTACAGGTGATGTGGAAGATCTTTCTCGTCTGCAGTTGTGCGGCGTACGCCGTCATCCCGCCGATCACGTGGCGCTACCTGCGCCGGCTTCACGGCGCATGAGGAGTTGACATCATGCTCTCCAACATCGCGAGCACGATCTTGGGCCTGCTGCTCGTCTACGCATCGGTACTCGACCAGCACCTGGTCCTCTCGCCCGCCTGGACGTGGCTGGGCAGCATCGCCGGTGTGGCGATCATCGCGCTCGCGCTCCGGTCGCGCGGTCTGGACTATCATCCGTGGCATGCAAACACGGCGCTGGTCCTGGGAGTCTTTCTCATAGCGGCGACATTGATCGAGCGCGCGATTGCCACGCCAAACGCAGCCGTCACCTGGATCGTCTTCTGGGCGGGGCTGCTGGTGGCGTTCTTCGCCCTCTGGGCTGCGCTCTACCGGCCCTCTGCCGAGGTGATGGCTGAAGAGTGAGCG
>SCQL01000066.1 GCA_004299235.1 bacterium | reverse complement strand
GCTTGCGGCGTGATCGCCCGCAAGCTCTTCGGCATCCCCTTGAGGTCGAGGACGTCACCGACGACGGCCAGCTGAGCCGCGGGGATCCCGCTGACTCTGGAGGCCACGTCGTTCACCGAGCTCGGATCCTGGACGTACTTGTTCCAGGCGTCCTGAGTCGCAGCGACGAGATCGTGGACGAAGCCCGACGCAGCCGAGATGAAGCCGGTGCGAGCGATGTAGCCGCCGTTGACGACCGCCGGGTCGCCGAACGCCTTCAGGAAGGCGTCGTGGACGCTGTAGATCGCCTTGAACTTACCGCTCTGCAACAGCGGATACGTCGTCGGCGCCTCGATGAACGCCGCATCGACACGACCCAGCGTCAGCTCCTGCGCCGCGGCGTCGGTCTGCTTCAGCTTGAAGTACGTGCGGATGTTCTGACCGGTTGCCGCCTCGATCGCCGCCTCTTCAGCGCCGAAGCGCGTGCCGAGCGGCGAAATCGCCACCGTCTTGCCCCGCAGCGAGGCCAACGTCGTGTAGGGCGAGCTCTTCTTGACCAGGATCTGCGGACCGATCGTCCAGCGCGCGAGCGGGAAGAACTCGGCCACCCGCAGGTGGTACTGCTGCATCACGCGTGGGATGAACGAAGGCGGCGTCGTCATGACGTTGCACTGGCCGGCCCCGAACGCCGGCACCTGCGTCGTCGCGTCGAGGACCTTGAACTTGACCGTGTAGGGCTTGTGGGCGAAGTAGGTGTCCGTGTTCGCTTCCAGGTAGTCGAAGATCGGGTGGAACGGGATGTCGATGCACACCGTGTAGGTGGGGCCTGCGGCTTTGCTCGCCGTACCGCCGAGGGCCGCGGCCGCGAAGACCGACACCCCGGCCACGGTGGCGAGCGCCGCGAGTGCTACGACTCGCTTCCTGCTGAGCTTCATCGAGAACCTCGGATCTTGAGGTGGCAGAGACGAGAGACGGGCAACGAAAGCCGACCCGACCGACACGGTCGGCTAGGAGACGTGCGAGCGGGGCTACCTCATTCGCCCTCCTCACCCAGGCGCAGCTCGTAATCGACCGTGACGTCGGAGACGAAGCGCTCGGTCGCCACCGACACTCGGTCGGCCGGCATGAACGCGCGGTCGAAGATAATGGGCTCGCCCCCGGCCGCGAACGTCAAGCGCTCGCTGAGGAGAGCCGCGGCGCCCGGCTCCTCCTCGAGCAGGGTAGCCTCGTGCGGAGCGAGGGTGATCGCCTGGATCCTCTCGTGGGCGTGGGCGACCTCGATCTTGAGCTCACCCTGGAGGTAGTCGTAGAGCGAGAGATCGTTGAGATCGACGTCGTCAAGCGTCTCGCCCAGCCAGGCCTGAAGCTGGGAGTGCTGGTAGACGATCGGCTGAGCGCCGACGAAACGCAGGCGCTCGATCGCGTACACGAGCTCTCCCGCCTCGATCTGCAAGAGCTCCGCGACATGCGGGTGCGGCGCCACGAGCTCGCGGCGTAACACCCGTGTCTTCAGCTCGAGCCCCTGGTCTGCCACCTCCTGGGCAAGGCTGCGCAGATTGCCCATGGCGTAGCGGATGCGCCTTGGAGCCACAAACGTCCCGAGCCCGTGACGCATCACGACGAGCTCCTCTTGCTCCAACAGCTGGAGTGCCTGGCGGACGGTCATAACCGTGACGCCGTACTCCTGGGCGAGCTCGCGCTGCGTCGACAGCCGCTCGCCGGGGGCCAGCGCGCTGGCGCCGATCCTGTCCTTGAGATCACGATAGATCCGGAGGTAATGAGGTGTGCGGCGCTGGAACGCGTCCATGACATCCTTGGAAGGTGTTATAGAAGACTAGTGGATGTATAGGCCTTTGGGCGTACGCGTGTCAAGCTGATGGCGAGTCTCGAGAGTCCAACCCGACTCCTCCACCGGTGCGGCTGCAGCGTGCATACGGGCCGGGGCGAAGACACGTCTTGCGCGGCCATGGCCGGGGTCTGGCAGCGGCCATAGCTCGCAATGACCTGGCTAGGCGGGG
>SCQL01000065.1 GCA_004299235.1 bacterium | reverse complement strand
GCGTTCGGACCAGAATACCTTCATGTGCAGGTCGTCCACGAAGTAAATCCTCGCGCCTTCTTTGAAGAGTTCGCGAATGCCGATGGGGCTGGTGGACGTAGGGTTGTCCCAGCAATAGAGTTCCAGACCTTTGGCCGCGTCCTTGCCGCCGATGACCTGCAGGGCGTCTTGGCCGACGAAGGCGACTATTACGATGCGCCGGCCATTCCCTGGCGCGAGCACTTCGCGGATTTTCTTGGCAATCGGTTGCGTTGTGGTCAGAATCAATTTCGTCCACTACTCCTTTTGAAGGACGCAGGTTGGATCGGGGCCCGAATCCGCATGCTCAAGCCTAGGGGTTCCGGGGGGATGGCATAGCTCAAGGCCGAATTACAGGTTGGACCTGCAATCACGCTTTCGGGATCTCGACGAAAGCGTGGAGGCCGTTGAAAACGCCGGCCTTGTCGCCCCCATCCCAAGCCTCGGCTTGTATCTGTTTCCCCGGCGTCACAACTGCCCCGCAAGGAGCAACGGTCGTAACGGAATCCACGTAAGTCCGCCCACCGAGAACCAAATGGTTGCCCATGGCGCGCTCCGGCCACCCGGGCTGAATGACCGGCGTCCGCCACAGCGCGATGTCGGCTCGAGCGTCTACGTCCATCGTAGTGAATTCGCGCAACGTAGTTATTCGCTCCGCGTTGACCTCGCCAGCGCCGTCTAGGACGCAGAACGCCAAGGGAAAGAACTTGATAACCGAGACAATTCCCGGGCTCTTACCGCTTTCGCCTTCAACTTCGAGGAATGTAAAGTCGCGGGAGACCACGATAGGACGATATGGATAGAGCCAGCAGTAGACCTTAACAGCCGAATCTAGCGCCCTATTCCGAACGAGATAGTCTCGGATTTTCTCGTCCGTCGCAATCGCGTCGTCCTGGGTTTTCGCCGCGACGACGTGCCCAAGCAGAGGCCGCACTATGGCGCCAGGTCGGACATTGAAAGAAACGCGGTCCGGTAACGCTAGGGCGGGTGAGACGATGGATTCGACCTGCCTGGTGAACTCTCCGAGCGCATCGTCCCAGCGGCCGATGAGCCTTCCATTACAGCTCTTGCAAAGCGTTCGATACTTCAGGCCGTTGTGAGAGCGCGAATCAACTTGTCGGGCGACCAACTCAGCGGCGTAGATGCGGCGCGCGACGATGGCTCTGTCATTCCCGCAACACTGCGGCGGAATGTGATCGTAGGTCAGGTTGTGCTTCTGTCGGCACACGTTGCAGATCGTACTACCTTTCCTGAATGCCACCCGCTGGACTTCCGAACTCTTCAACCGATTGTAGATGCCGGAGCACGACCTGCTCATTTGCCTATTTAACCGTTGCAGCAGGGGGGTGTTCCGAGGACAGGGAGTGAAGCGCCGCAGCCACTTCGCTGAACTCGGCGAGGGCGGCTTCGAGATCCTCCACAATCTCTGCGGCGATTACAGCCGGCTCGGGCAAATTAGCGGCATCTTCGAGCGATTCGTCGCGCAACCAGAAGAGATCAAGGCTCAGCTTGTCGCGCGTTATCAGTTCATCGTAGGTAAAACGGTGGAATCGCTCGGTCTCGACGCGCTGTCCCCGATCGCAAGCACGGTAACACGCGACGAAGTCGTCGAGATGCTCCCGCCGCAACGGATTCTCCTTCAACGTGAAGTGCATATTCGTGCGCAGGTCGTAGACCCACAGCGCGCGCGTTGACGGCGTCTCTGACGCCGGTTTCCGGTCAAAGAACAGGACGTTTGCTTTTACGCCTTGGGCGTAGAAGACGCCAGTCGGCAGGCGCAGCAGCGTATGCACGTCGCACTCGTGGAGCAAGCGGCGGCGCACCGTTTCGCCGGCACCGCCCTCGAAGAGCACGTTGTCTGGTACCACGATCGCCGCATGGCCCTCGATTTTCAGCAACGTCTTGACGTGCTGGACGAAGTTTAGCTGTTTGTTGGAGGTTGTTGCCCAAAAATCATCGCGCACGACGGAGAGATCGTCGCGGCGTGATTCGCCGTTCTCGCCGACTATCGTGACCGATGATTTCTTGCCGAACGGCGGGTTGGTGAGCACCATCTCGAAGCGCAGCCCA
>SCQL01000064.1 GCA_004299235.1 bacterium | reverse complement strand
CCATTGATGCGCTTAGCCCGGCTTGACTACCTGGCCGGTGAAGCGACGACGCACCATGGTATTCAGCTGGAGTATGAAACCGGGCCAGTCCAGCTTATGCCACCATCGACCGTGCGCCATAGCTCCTCTCTTGAAACAGTCGAGCTTGGACCGCCGGTGGAATACACGACCAATGCAGAACCGACCGACGGGGTTGTGAAACCAATCCAGGCTACCCACGACTCTCCGGGGCCGCCCACCTGGACATGGGAAAACGTCTTTCCTCCGTCGGCAGTGCGCAGCAAAGCTCCGGTAACTCCCGGATCAAGGATTGCAGTCGAGTCATCCGCCGGAGCCAGCTGGGCCGAATTATTAAGAGGCTCAGCGTTGATAGACGTCCAGCTTTTCCCACCATCAGCGGACCGGAATGCCCCCGCCTGCATGCCCGTCGCACACACAGCCCAGAGCACGGTGCTTGAACTTGCTTCAATCTGGCCCCCCAGGTCACTAAAGCAGGGGCTGGCAAAGGAATTGAAGTGGTTCCCATAGTCCGTGGAGGTGAGCAGATCCTGTTTGTTCGCGCTGGCCAAAGCTCCTATGGAAATCCACAGAGAGGATCCGTGAGCTGCCATCGTCGCCAGCGGCCCGGTTTGAGATGCTGGCAAGGTTATCGTTGACCACGTTGAGGTTCCCACAGGCGAACGCTTCAAGGCGAGATTGATGCATTTGCCTAATTGATTGCAGGATGATGCGGTGACCGCATACGCATAGCCACCGCTCGAGGCGAAGGCCAAGATTTCTCCCAGATCGATTTTCTTCCAAGTGATCCCACCATCGGTGGTAGCCCATAAGGGTGCGCTGGACCGGATGCCGAATGCAAATCCATCCAGTGGTGTTACAAATCGCAATGTATCGATATAGCTCGTGTATGAACCGGGTCCCTGTCTGGGACCTACTGGGGATGAAGGTGCTGAGACCTTTGAGAAATGCTTGCCCCCGTCGGTTGTGTGCACGATCGAGGTGCACAATGAATTCGGGCATTGCCCCAGACCAAGCAGCCAGTACTGATCAGCCGAAACTGCAGTGAAGGAGACCGGATAAAACTGCAGCTGGCTGCTCGGAGAACTAGTCGTCGTTGTGCCAACCGCGGATGTGGCACTCGAGGAGACCTGAGGCGAATTGCCACACGACGAAATTAACAAAGTGGAAATCGCCATGCTTACCAGCGGCGGAATTGACCTTGCCTTCCCTATGAATTTCAAATGATTCCCCTCTCACTGGGCATTCTCGCCAATACTGAAGCAGAACAACAGGCTGGATCAGCCACTCAACTCTCCAATGATGCAGCTGACAAGTGTCCCATCGTCATTGAAGACCGCCGCATAGCTGTACTTGGACTCGCTATCAGTGGCAAGCCAAGCCAGGCCCGTTACGTCATTTCCGTCTACGTCGTCCGACCGGACGACAACGCCTTCACCCAGTTGCCCCTCAATGGCTGCAACCAAATTGGCGAACGCGGCGGCTCAAAGGTCTCAGCAGAAATGATACCTGCGGCCGCCAATTTCCTGGTCAACATCCCCCCAGGTGGATCCACACAGATCACAAGGGTCACCCTTCGCCATCAGCCCTCGCTTTGGAATTCAGTCCGGCGTCTATCACTGTAGCCAATTCCCACAGGGCGTTCATCATTAGCCTCAGCTGATCCATAGCCTCTTTTAGCACCGCCAGGATCTCGTCTTCGCGCCCAGCCGGGGTATAGCGCGCAAGGATTTCGACGGTTTCATGCCCGTGACCCGCATCGGCCTGATCGCTGACCCTGAAGAACTCAAGATTCTCCTCTTCAAGTCCGAGGATATCGGCATAGGGTTCAGGGTTAAGTCCGGTGCCCGACTGAACACCATATTTCAAAGGGAGGTTCCGGTCTCCCAAAATCTCCAGGCCATTAACAGCAGCGAAGCCGATGAGCCAATCGGGGTTGCGCGCTTTCCTCCACAACCATTCAAAGAGATCAGATGACTGTGGAAGCTCCGGGTAAGTCTCGATCTCATTTTGGCTAAGACCGACACTTTCTCCTAGGCGGGTCAAGAGCTGGTAGTGGTTGCCATCGCTTTCAGGATCGCGGACAACCTCGGACATTAGGTTTTCCACCTCGTAGGCCAGCACCGCAAACTCAGGACAGTTCGACATTATTGACCCCACCCAGCGTGGAAACAGCCGCGAGAATTTGGTCCACTGAAGCACAAAAGCCCTCGTTACGCCGATTGTGGGCCCGTTTGCCATCGCAGCTATCAGCGGCGGCGGATCAAGAAACCATCCCTCGATTACCGCCTTTTCAACCCTGGATGCCATAGATTGATTCATCGTTTCACCACCTCGTCGGATGGCCTCTCTTCGGCCAGCAGGCTGACCAGCAGCCGCTCAATTTCCTCAATGGATTTGCGGTGCTTGGTCAAGTTGCGGTTTAGCCACATCACGTGGGCGCCGTCGCTGGCTTCTGCTTTCTCCACCAGATGGGATGCCAGGACATATAGATCTTGCGCCGGGCTAGCGCAGACCGGGCAAAGCAGAGATCCGTCCGTGCTGCGTGCTCTCAGTAAACCTTTCACATGATCACGCTCAAATCCGCTAGATTTCCATTACGAATCTATCACCACTACGCGCAATTTAGCATCAGCAGCCAGGTGAACGGCGCTCCACGAGATGCCTCACACGCTCGGGAACTGAGTCCAAAAAACAGTCCCCCGTAAAGACGTCTTGGGCATGTTTCCAAAGACCATCGATACACCGATGTCAAAAGAAACGCTGAAATAACTTTTAATGGTTCAAAAGGGCATTGCGCTCCATCTCAGCATGACAGAGAGAATCCTGCTTAAGCTTAGGCATCGCATATCTCTAGTCTGGAATAGAATAAATGAAACACACGCGGTGCAATGAAGCCCTTCAGCGACTCCCAACACAATTGAGAGGGTACGGCAGATGGCGAAAGCGTTAATTCCAAGCAGTACGAGGCGCATGATCGCTGCAAATTCGCCTGAGGCGTTTCGGCAATCCTTTGCCTTTTCCGCGTGTTTTGAACTTTGCGGTTTTGTCCAGCCAGACCTCATCAGTGGTAAAACTCGTTCTTACCATTACAGTTTCCTGGCTGTGGCTCCGGAAATCCAAGTCCACCAGTTCTTTAAATTATCTGGCAAGTATGCACCAAGGAGAGACAGTGACAACATTGACCGATGACAACAGCGTATATCCCCCCGCTACCGCGGAGATTGGAAAGCGCCGCAAAGAACTTGCGCCCGAAATTCACGAGGCATTTGAAACCTTTAGCCGTGCCGTTTTCAGCCAAGGCGCTCTTCCGGAAAAAACAAAACAACTTATCGCAGTGGCAGTGGCCCACGTAACACAGTGCCCCTATTGCATAGCGGGCCACACAAAGCTAGCCCAGCGAAAAGGCGCGACCGACCAAGAAATAATGGAGGCAATCTGGGTGGCAGCGGAAATGCGGGCCGGAGGTGCCTTTGCCCATTCAACGATCGCGCTTCACACTCTTGACAAAATTGAACATTAGGACAACTTTTTTGACGAAAAGCCACTGGAGTTTGCCAGTGGTCAAGACATGAACGCTGGCTACAGCACTGCTGCTTCTCTTGGAGCTACCCAGGCCACGGAGGAAACAAGGAGGTGTCATTGGAGCGAGTTTTGATAGTTGGTGGAGGGTTTGGCGGCTTGGCGGCGGCAAAACGGCTTCGAGAAGCACCCCTTGACATTCGTCTCATCGATCGCCACAATTTTCATACCTTCCAGCCGCTCCTTTATCAGGTGGCAACTGCCGGCCTCGATACTGCGGATGTGGCATACCCCATCCGCACAATCCTGCGCAGGAGGAGCAATATCCGCTTCATACACGGCCTAGTGTCGAACATCGACTTTGGCCGACGAAGTGTCATCCTCGAAGACGGAGCAGCCCTCCAATACGACCACCTCATCATTGCCACTGGAGCAACCGCGTCCTTCCTCGGGATTCCGGGAGTGCGGCAACATGCTCTTCCCCTTTACACTCTTGACGACGCCCGCTGGGTTCGCAACAAAGTTCTTGCCGCGCTGGAGCGTGCCGACAACGATCCAAACGGGGCCGGCGGTGCCGCAGTATTTGTGGTAGTCGGCGGCGGTCCCACGGGAGTCGAAACTGCTGGTGCCCTGTCTGAACTCATCGACATCACCATGCGTCATGACCGCCTTCGCCTGGATCCACTTCGCACCCGGGTAGTCCTCATTGAAGGACGCGACCGCTTGTTGCCGAGCTTTTCTGCGCATGCAGGCACCTATGCCGAAAAGGCTCTGTCCTCCCGCGGTGTCGATATCCGTCTCAATGCCCAGGTTGCATCTGTATCCCCAACCGATGTGACTCTGGTCGACGGGCAGGTAATAAGCGCATCGGTCGTTATCTGGGTAGCGGGCATCACTGTGGATGGTACCCTTGCCTCGACTTTGCCTGAGCAGCTCCATGGACCCGGCGGGCGGATCCAGGTCGAATCTGATCTCACGGTTCCTGGCCATCCAGAAGTTTTCATTGTCGGTGACGCCGCAGCAATCCGGCCATCTGAAAATAACGTTCATTCCGGAAATGCAACTAGGTCCCATGGCGCCGCCACCTTGTATCCGCAAGTGGCTCAGGTTGCGATCCAATCTGGCGATCACGCGGCACTGCAGATTCTCAATCGGATCAATGGACAACGAACTGAAGAGTTTGTTTACCGCGAACGCGGGGTGATGGCAACGGTTGGCCGCAGAGCAGCTGTGGCCCAGCTAAAACATGGACTAGTGATTAGCGGCACTCTGGGCTGGCTGGCTTGGCTGGCGTTGCACCTGGTATATCTGATTGGCTTTCGCAATCGGATCGCCGTCCTCATCAACTGGGTTTGGAGGTATTTCAAGTGGCCTTCAGGACCGCGCTTGATTGTTGGCGACATTGGATACAAACCAGGTGCGCCAGAGGTCCAATGTCCTGACTGTCCTCACCTAAAACCTGATCACCAGTAGCAGGGCCGATCCGCTTCGACAGGAAGATTCTGCCAGCCGGCCAAAACAACACCCGCCAATGGCGAAACAAAACGCATTCAAAGTTAACTCATTCAACCACGAAGGAACCCCGATCCACCTAAGCCGGATCCGTTCAATTGAATCGCGTGCTCAGTTTGATATTTGGGGGACAAGCCGCACCAGCAAAAAGCAAACATCTAGGTATTGATCAGGCGGCACTAACAGCTTCGATAGGTCATGACTACAATGGAAAGCAAACATTTGCTCTAAGCGCCACAACCGCAAAAGCCTTAACGGCTTGGTCTGTTATGGAGAAAGGACCGGAAGATGCGAGTGGACTACCGGAAAATCTATCCTGAGGCATTGCAGGCGATGAGGGGGCTGGAAGATGCGGTCCATGCCAGCACTCTAGAGGCAGAACTTCTTGAGCTTGTAAAGATTCGCGCTTCCCAGCTGAACGGCTGCGGCTATTGCCTCGATATGCACACGAAAGATGCCAGCGCAATAGGAATGAGTCCGCAACGGCTTCATCTTGTTGCGGCATGGAAAGAAGCGCCGATGTATTCGCCCAGGGAACGCGCTGGACTGGCCTGGTGCGAGACGCTCACGCTGCTGCCGAACTCAGACGCACCAGACGAGATCTACAAAGAATTGGAAAATGTCTTCAGCCCGGAGGAGATAGTCGCTTTGACACTAGCGGTCGTAGCAATCAATGGCTGGAATCGTTTTGCCGTAGGTCTGCGCTCTCCTGTCGGCAGCTATCAGCGCAATGAGGCAACCAACTGAGTCGTGCGGGGCGCTTGAAAATCTGCAAACGAGAAAAATCTGCATCAATACGGTTCCGGATTTCAGTGTGGGCTGCCAGGTATGAAGTTGACGCCGACACAGATCTTGCCAAAGCGAAAATTGAGACTGAACGGTTCCGCGGCCGGGTCTTGAATCCGCAACCTCAGCCAACCCCGCACCAAGGCAGCGATCAGGTACCGGAGCCGGAAGGCCAGTGACCTCCAAAGCTGGCCCGACACAATGCAGCCAGACCTCAAACGATTGACGAGCAAATCTGTGGGCCCAGATCCTGGTTCGCGGCCTAAACCGCGGTGGTGGCCGAGCCCCAGCGCCGTTGCCGTGATCGTTCATACGGGACGGCCACTCGGGACCCCGGCCTCAACAATCTTCAAGGCAAATTCGAACTGAAATTTTCAAAAATGATCCAAAATACGAATCCAAAGACCGCGAATCCTTAAATAAATGCGATACCCAACGCCCAATTAGTCGGACTCGAAATCCAAGATCATAAGATGTGCCTGCGGCCGCGTGATCTGATCGAATGCGACATAGGCAATGGCTACTTTCGAATCAGAAACCGCAGCCACTGCTGTGGGCCACCGTCGCCCATGCAACCTGAGAACCGTCGCACTTGCTCCGTCAGCGGTGATGCGACGCACAGCACCGTTGCCATGGTCGGCAACCCAAACGGAGTCATCGGAACCAACCGCAATACCGGTTGGCCAGCGCATACCAGCCTCCGGACCTTTCCCGTCCTGATCGCCCCCTAGGGAATCTCCAGCAAAAGTCGTAACTTGTCCGTCAGGTGTTATACCGCGAATCACGTTATTTCCCGTGTCAGCAACATAGCAGGTGCCTAAAGAATTAAATTCGAGAGCCCCTGGACGACGAAGGCGCGCATCAGGACCGCAGCCATCTCCGTAGTCGTAGATAGATCCAGCGAGAGTTGTGACGTAACCATCAGGGGATATCAATCTGATCCGGTCATTTCCAGAATCGGCCACATAGCAGCTCCCATCGCTTGCCAGTGCCACGTCAAGGGGAAAGCTGAACATGGCTTCACCGGCCGGACCATCGCGATAGCCATTAGCTCCGCCAGCAACGACCCGAAATGAACCGTCAGGCGAGACCGCGCTAATCCTATGGCGGGCACTGTCGGCCAAATAAATCGAACCATCAAAAGCAAATGCGAGACCGGCCGGAGTAGCGATGTCTTGGTGGAATTGCCCTTTCCCATCTATGCCAGCTGGAACCAACCTGAAAATCGCGCCAACACGCTCCAGGTCAATTTGCCAGATGTCACCAGACGAAAAATCTGAGACAATCAGAGAATTTTCGCCGCTCGATGCGATGCCACCGGGCCGGCCCGGGAATGAGAACACCAGCCTGCCGGAGCCTTGTTTCGGGTATATTGACCAGTGATCATTTTTCGGTATTTCCTCATCATGGATTTGGCTGAAGTGACCTTTTTCAGGAAGATCGCTCATTTCACCTCCCTGTCTCCCGGAGCATCGGCGACCAGAAAAACCCCATAAGACAAAAATGTGGCCGCATATGATTAGAGTCTGCCAAAGTCGCTGCGCTCACAAAACAGAACACGTGCCAGAATTTGCAGGTATCCGGACCAATCGATTCAGATCCTTTTTACTGAGACTCCGGAGGCCTGAAAATAGGCCTCGCTTCAAGCAACCACTCTCCAGAGACTGGATTCGCCAATCTTTTGGCAGCCTGACCATTCCAAAGCTGAGCCTATCATGTTTTTTCTAGTCTTCGCTAGTATTACTGATTCAGAATTTCAGCGGCAGGCAAAAGAAGACGAATCCTGATCGCCTGGATCCTTATAGCTCAAGAGTCTCGAGCAGGCAGGTTCAGGTTGACTGGCGGGCTGGCCCGTCTGGCCACCACAATCAGCTTTCAAAGGTTGGGCCTGAGCCTGTGGCAATCAACCCCCTGCTGGCAAGGCTGTCGAGAAGCAGATGAAAGTAGACTATTCCACCGTAAGGCCACCATGCTCTGCAGAATTCCCCAACCGTGTCGTAATTGGCGTCAGCGGCTAATCCAAAACGGCGCTGAAGGTTGTTGCGCGCCCCGACATCGTCAGCAGGAAGGATATTCCAGCGCCCCAGTCCACGCAGCAGCGTATATTCCGTGCTCCACCTTCCAATTCCATGAAAGCGCGTGAGGATGGCGGACGCCTCACGGTCATCAAGCTTGGCAAGGCCTTCGAGGTCAACCTCTCCGGCCGCTACCTGACCTGCAAGCAAAGCTATAGTGCCGGCCTTGGACCTGCTGAACCCAAGATTTCGCAGATCGGCCTGGTCCGCGCTCCTAAGAGCCTCGGCCGAAGGAAACGCGCGGTCTTCATTGCGATACCCGGGAATCGAGTCCCCATAATTGAGGGTGAGGCGATTCAGGAGGTGTATTCCCACCTCAAGAGATAACTGTTGGCAGGCTACCGCATTGATCATCGCCTCGAACACGCTCGGAAAACGGGGAGGCCGAAAACCAAGGAACTTCTGGGAAATGGCGCTCATGACACCATCGGGCCCGGCCATTTCATAAAAACCACTTAGATCCTCTTTAAGACCGAGCATTCGTTCAAGAATTTGGCGGACCTGTGCGATGATCTGATCACCCAAGTCCCTGCCTGGGCTGTCGAGATCCACGGACAGCCTTGCCCTTGCCTGGCCCTCACCCGATAGCTGCCTTACCCGCACCCTCATCGGAGATCCCCCGATAACCAGGGTGCGCCCATAATAGGCGCCGTCCCAACTGTCCATCAGATTGTGCGCTCTTCGGCGCAGCACCCACACCGTCGCATCAAGGCGGTAAGGCGCCTGTAATTCAACCTCGAATTGATGGCTCCCCACGCTCGGCATACCATCCTTTCGTGGAGCTGAAGATAGAGTCCTGAAGCCTAAGACTATGCCCGCGAAGCCTCGCCCGCCAGCTCGCGCAACACGAAAGGAAGAACGCCGCCATGGCGAAAATGCTCGCGTTCACTTGGTGTTTCGAGACGCGCCCGAACAGGTACCTTTCGTCCATCCGCTAAAACTTGCAGCCCTTCGCCGCCGCCATTGAAAAGCGAAGCAATCCCGGTGATATCAAAGGTCTCCTCACCGCTGAGCCCGAGACTCTCGACGGAGGCACCCTCCTCGAATTGGAGCGGCAGTACTCCCATGCCGACCAGGTTGGAGAGGTGGATCCTTTCGTAGCTCTCGGCAAGCACCGCGCGAACCCCGAGAAGCATTGTGCCCTTGGCTGCCCAGTCCCGCGAGGATCCGGAGCCATACTCTTTGCCTGCCAGTACTACCAATGGGATATCTGCTTGCCGGTACTTCTCTGCGGCCTCGAAGATCGAAAGCTGCTCACCGGTGGGAAGATAGCGGGTGAACCCGCCTTCAACGCCAGGGACCAGTCCGTTTCTCAGACGCACGTTCGCAAAGGTTCCGCGCCACATCACCTCATGATTTCCTCTCCGTGCCCCGAAAGAATTGAAGTCCTTTGGCTGGACTCCCTTCCCGATCAGATACTGTCCTGCCGGTCCCGAAACCGAGATGGAACCGGCAGGCGAGATGTGGTCAGTTGTGATGCTGTTGCCAAGGACGGCTAGAGCTCTGGCTCCACGGATGTCGGCCAGTTCTGGAACATCTGTTGTGATTCCATGCAGGAACGGCGGCTGCTGCACGTAAGTGGAGTCCGGCTGCCAATCAAAGCGGAGGCCGGTTCCTGATTCCAGCAAAGCCCATCGCTCGTCGCCATCGAACAGAGTCGCATAAGACGAAGTGAACTGCTGGCGGCCGAGCACGTCATCGACAACGGCATTTATCTCAGATGTGCTTGGCCAAAGGTCCTTGAGCAGGATCGGATCACCATTTGGAGCATATCCAAGCGGCTCAGTCACAATGTCAATGTCCATCGTGCCCGCCAGGGCATAGGCCACAACCAGCGGCGGAGAGGCGAGATAGTTCATGCGCACCTCAGGATGTATCCTGCCTTCGAAATTGCGGTTCCCAGAGAGTACGGCGCACGTGGCCAGATCCCCTTTGGCAATAGCTTCTGAAACCCCTTCAAGCAGCGGCCCGGAGTTGCCGATGCAGGTTGTGCATCCGTAGCCCACCAAATCGAAGCCAAGTTGGGTAAGTGGCTGGGCAAGCCCGGCACGTTCCAGGTATTCGGTCACCACCCGGGAACCTGGCGCCAACGAGGTCTTGACCCATGGCTTGGATTGCAGCCCAAGCTCCACTGCCCGTTTAGCCAGGAGCCCGGCGCCCAGCATGACTTGAGGGTTGGAGGTGTTGGTGCAGCTGGTAATCGCAGCAATCACAACATGGCCATCGTCAATCTCAACCTTTTGGCCCTTGACCTCAGCTGTTACTGCCCGTGAGATGCGGCGTGGTTCCGGCGTGCAGTCGTCTTGGGCCAGCCGGGCCTGCAGGAACGGATCGGGCTTGCCGGACCCGTTCTGCCCCGCCATTTCCGCTGGCGGATCGCTGGCTGGAAATGACTCCACCGAAGCCTCTTCGGGGCTGCCATCGACAATCTCAGCAGAGACCGTGGGCTCGGCTTGCCCGTTGACATCAATTGCCCCGGGCTCGAGATGCCCAAGCGCCGTGCGGAAACTACGCCGGGCCTTGCTCAATGCAATGCGGTCCTGAGGGCGGGAGGGACCTGAAATGCTCGGTTCGATTTCAGACAGATCCAAAGTGATCAGCTCCGAAAACATAGCCCGTTCGCTGTTCGCCTCATGGAAGAGGCCCTGCTCCTTGGCATAGCGCTCGACAAGGTTGACATGCTCGTCCGAACGGCCGGTCAGCCTGAGATAATCAAGCGTGACCTCATCGATGGGGCTTATGGCGCAAGTGGCCCCGTACTCGGGGGCCATATTTCCGAGCGTGGCCCGATGCTCTGCTCGAAGCCGCGAAAGCCCGGGCCCGGTGAACTCCACAAACTTGCCAACAACTCCATGCCGGCGCAGAAGCTCGGCCATTGTCAGCACAAGATCAGTGGCAGTCACCGTTGGACCGAGCTCACCTAAAAGTTCCACTCCCACCACAGCAGGTGTGGGCATCGGAAGGGGCTGGCCAAGCATGGCAGCCTCGGCCTCAATGCCTCCAACCCCCCAACCCAGAACGCCCAATCCATTCACCATCGTGGTATGGGAGTCCGTTCCAACCAGAGTGTCAGGGAACACCTCACCTTCATCGGTGACAAACACCACGCGCGCCAGATATTCCAGGTTCACCTGGTGGCAAATTCCGGTATCGGGAGGCACTACAACAAAGTGGTCGAAGGCCTGCTGGGCCCAGCGAAGCAGGCGATAACGCTCAACGTTTCTCTCGTATTCAATTTTCGCATTGATGCCAAATGCCGCAGGGCTCCCGGACACCTCGGCAATAACGGAATGGTCTATGACGAGTTCAACCGGCACTCTTGGACTTACAAGAGCTGGATCACCACCCAGCTCGGCCAGAGCATCGCGCAGCGCCGCCAGGTCGACAACGGCGGGCACCCCTGTAAAGTCCTGGAGCAGAACCCGCTCGGGCGTGAAAGCCACGACGCTTTCTTCTTCTTTATGCCCCGACCATTGTGCCAACGCAACTACATCTTCCGAGGTGATTAGGCGCCCGTCTTCATGACGGAGCAGGTTTTCAAGGAGTATCTTGATCGAATAGGGCAGGCGGGCGATGTCGGCAATATCACTTAGGGCTGCAAGACGGCATATCCGGTAGTTCTTTGCATCCAGCGCGAGACTGCTCCGGGCTCCAAAGCTGTCAACTGGTGTCATGATAACTTCCTCCTCGAATGAGTGACCATTGAACACTTATGAAGGGACTCATTGGAATGCAGGCAGTAAAAGAAATCTGCCCAACAAGACTTTGACCTAAAAGCCACGATACTAAACCTGGGCCGGGCGGGGACATCGCTCATGGAACTTATCGCATTATTGCTTTTCGTTTTCGATATGCCAGGGCAACGATCAAGAGCAGCCTCACAGGGCACATCCAGAAAAAACCACGGAAAGCAGGCGATCTGCCCGCGAAGTCTAAGCCATGCCAAGCACGACGGTCCGCCACTTTGAAACTGCCTGTCAGCACAACCTTTACCAGCCCAGCCTCTATTGACAACTCACTCCTGATGGGACAGAATCGGATTAGGCAGCCACAGCAGTTGGAAAACCAAGTGAAAAGAGTTGACATCTGGCCCGCTGAAGAACGGATGTCACAGGAATCAAAGAGCTGAGCGAAATTTAGATCCGAGATATTGCCTATTCCTAGTCCGCGAACAACCTCGCCGAAACGGCTTACTGTGACAGGCGGTGCCTGGATTGAGGCAAAGGAGAGGAGCCGGCATATGCCATCACCGCAGAACTTCGTTATAGTTGGAGCCAGCCTTGCCGGGGCAAAAGCGGCTGAGACACTTCGCAGCGAAGGTTTCGAAGGGCGGGTTATCCTCTTGGGCGAGGAGCCGGTCCGCCCTTATGAGCGCCCCCCTCTCTCGAAGGGATACCTGCGGGGCGAGGACGAGTTCGACTCCGCTGCCGTTCACCAGGCCGACTTCTACGACACTCAAGGCATCGAGCTGCGCACCTCGACAGTGGTCACCGGCATCGACCCCAGGTCGTCGGAGATCGAACTCTTGGGCGGAGAACGTATCCGCTATGACCAGCTCCTCGTGGCGACCGGGGCCTCTCCAAGGCGCTTGTCGATACCGGGCTCTGAACTTGCCGGGATCCATTACCTGCGCAGCGTCGCCGATTCCGACGCACTGCGCCAAGCGATCAATACGGCTGTGCCGGTAGTCGTGATCGGAGCGGGATGGATCGGTGCGGAGGTTGCGGCCTCGGCCCGCCAACTCGGTGCAGAAGTAGCGCTGGTCGAACTCGAGTCAGTACCTCTCAAGCGGGTGCTGGGCGAAGAGGTTGGCAAAATCTACAAAGACCTGCATGCTGAGCACGAGGTCAAACTGCACTTCGGAGTTGGCATCGAATCGTTTCGCGGCACCAGCAAAGTTGAGGAGGTCGTTCTCGGCAATGGAACTACGCTCCCCGCTGGGGTGGTCGTCGTGGGCGTCGGGGTGGCCCCCCGGACAGAGCTGGCCCAGGCTGCGGGGCTGGCACTTGACAACGGCATCGTAACCGACGAGCACCTCGCATCCAGCATCCCTGGCATTTTCGCCGCAGGTGATGTCGCCAACGTCTTTTACCCGGCCTATGGCCAGCACATCCGACTCGAGCACTGGTCGGCGGCACTAAATCAAGGCCCAATAGCTGCAAAGAACATGCTTGGAAAAAATGTCGCCTACGACAAGATTCCGTTCTTCTACTCCGACCAGTACGAATTTGGCATGGAATACCGTGGCTGGGCTCCGGCCTTCGACAAGGTCGTACTGCGGGGCGACGTCTCGCGGCGCGAGTTTATCGCCTTCTGGATACGCCACGGCAAGGTTGCTGCGGCGATGAATGCCAACATATGGGATCAGGGCGACGCTATCGAGGCGCTGATAAGAGCCGGCCGGCCTGTCGACGCCGGCCGGCTTGCCGACGCCAGCATAGATCTGGCTAACTTGGGTTCCTGAGGCTGGCGATCAAAGCACCTGACCGGCAGCTTGTCATCTGCGGCACCCTGGCTTCGTACCAATAGGGCCTTAAGAATACTTCTCCTCGTCCAGAGCGAACTTGATCTTTGGATACGCTGCACTCATGCAGCAGGGACAAGACTTGTACCAGCGGCGCATACCTTCGTCGATAACGACGCGGTCCTCTTCCCGGCTTTCATGAGTGTGCTCAGGCCGATCGACATCTGACATTTGAAATTCCTCATTGACTTTCTCGAGCTGCACCACAGTTTATCTAGCATCAGCTAGAAAAACAATAGATGCTCCGGCAGGCCAGTAGTACTTCTGATTGCATTGGCCTTTGAAGCCAATCCGGGACAGGCGACGCGCAAGCAGGACTGGCGCTTCGCTTTGATTCGGATCGGCTGCAGGCCGTTGATATGCATGATTCGCATGCGGCACCTCTCAATTCTGAACCCCATTGGGCCGTAATCTGGGGTATGAAATTCCCTATCTGGGAACGGAGACGGCGTGATAGCAGTACAGAAGCTTGACGGATCAAGGATCTACCTGAATGAGGACCTCATAGAGCGCGTGGAGGATGGGGCGGACGGGCAATCGGCGGTCTACCTGATAAACGGAGGTCACATTATCGTGGCGAATGATTCAAATGTCGTCATCGAGAGAATCCGTGCCGAGAAAGTTTCCCAGCTGCGCCGGGTCCACCATGGTCCCCAGCAGAGTAAGGCGGCACCTGCACACGTGATGGCGGCCGACGTGCCGATCTTGACTCAGGTAAAAGAGCAATGACCCCTATCGGTATCATTATTTCCATCGGTGCGCTGCTGGGTGCTATGACGATGGACCATGAAAACATCGGCTCGCTCATCAAGATCTCGTCGATGATCCTGGTTGTCGGGGGAAGCCTCGGTGCATCGATGGCCGGATTCGAGTTCCGCCAGATTCGGGTAATCCCCAAAGCACTCCTCATCGTGGTCAAGCCACGCAAGGGCCCGGATATCCGGGCAACCATCGACTCTCTGCTGGCAATCGCAAAGGAGGCACGGACCAACCCGTTGGTTCTCGAGGAATTGGAGACCGATGATATGTTCCTGAAAAAGGGCATCGAACTCATCATCTCGACGTCGGAACCCGATCGCGTGGCTGATCTCATGGCAACGGAAATCGACGGCCTTAGAGGGCGGCATCAGATAGCGGCCAAGTTTTTCTCTGATCTGGCAGGATATTCTCCAACGTTTGGAATTCTTGGAACAGTTGTTGGCTTGATCGGCGTGCTTGGCCAGCTCAGTTCACCCGGCAAGCTTGGACCGGCAATCGCTTCAGCCTTCACCGCCACTCTTTGGGGCGTGCTGCTCGCAAACGCGGTTTGGCTCCCAATCTCCAACAAGCTGCGCCGTCTCACCGATGAGGAAGTCTCCTTCCGCGAAATGGTGGTGGAGGGACTGCTCACTATGCAACTGAATGCATCGACTACAGAGCTCAAAGACCGCCTGTACGCGCATCTCTCGCCTTCAGAACGCGGTGAGACGCCGGCTCGAGGCCCACTGGAGGCTCCGGATGCCGCCGCATGAGCGCATCCGGACCCATGAAGGGAAAAATCCGTTCGCCATTGCGGCGCACCAAACATTCGGGTGCAGGCGCCGAAGAGGCTGGCGAGGGAGGCCAGGAGCGATGGCTGCTCACCTACGCCGACATGATCACCCTGCTATTGGTCCTGTTCATCGTGCTTTACGCCATCTCGACGATCGACCAGGCGAAGTACCAGGAATTCAAGCAGTCGGTTACGAGGGCCCTGCTTTCGCAGGTGCCCCATGGAACGACAAACCTCAGCCAGAACTCGACAGCGCCACAGACCAACGAATTGACACAGGCCAATCAACAGACCAATCAGCTCAAGCAGATCGAGCAAAAACTGACCGCCGCGCTAAAGAGCAAGGGACTGCTGGGGGATGTCACCTTCTCCATCAATTCATCCGGGCTTGTGGAAGGCCTTGTCGCCGACTCAACCTTTTTCAGCTCGGACGTGGCCGACCTGACGCCCATCGGGATGGAGGTGGTCGACACGTCTGCAGGCGCCCTCATTGGATTCTCGAATGCGATCGAAGTCGTCGGCTATACCGACAACAATCCAATTATCGGAGGCCCCTACCCAAACAACTGGGTGCTGTCAGCCGCCAGGGCAACCACGGTTCTGATCCGCATGACAACGGTCGATGGCATGGACCCGGGGCAGGTCGCTCTGATTGGCTACGGCCAGTATCACCCGCTGGCACCAAATTCTACGCCTGCAGGGCAGGCACAGAACCGCAGGGTCAACATAATAATCAGCCCTACCAGCACCTTCAAGCCATGACGAACATAATTCGAGACGCGGGTTTCCGATGAGCCAGAATGGAAAAGAGATCAGAAATCACGATTTTCGCCGCGGAGACGTTATCGAGCGAGTCAACCTGCAAGTGGTCCACGGGCTGCTCGAAACCTTTGCCCGCTCGGCGACGCAAAAACTCACTTCGACTCTTCATCAGCCCTGTGTATTAGAGATTGTGCGGCTGGACCAGCTGACCTGGAGCGACCTGGCGGCCGACCTGGAGACCGGCACCTACTTCTTCACCTTTTCATTGCCTCCGCTTGCAGGACGGGCTGCCCTGACGATCCCAACTGACGAAGTCTTGGCCATCGTTGACCTGCGGCTTGCAGGTTCGGGAGACGACGACTTCACAGGGCGGATACCCAGCGAACTTGATCAGGCATTCCTCGAACCCATAGTGGAGGATCTGATTGGCGAACTGGGCAAGGCCTTCGCCAGAATCCAGTCCACGGTGCCAATTCTCGAGGCGCAGGAAGGCAATATCCTGTTCGTCTCGATTGCTTCACCATCCGAAATGTGCATGGTGGCCCGCATGCTCTTCTGCGTGGCCAGCCGGCCTCCGCGTGAGGTGCTTATCATCTTTCCTCTCCAAATGGTGCGGACGCTGATCGACAGCCTGCATGCCAAGACGGCTCTTATGGGCGAGGGCCAGAAAGATTCAGTGGCCGCCGACACCCGCCGCCGCCTTATGGATATTCCCTTCAATGTCGTGTTTCAGTTCCCTAGCATGGTGACCACTCCGGCCGAGCTGCTCACACTCCAGGTCGGCGACATGTTCGGCCTGGGTCACCCGAAGGGCCGCCCGCTTGAGGTGCGCGCCGATGGGCTGCTGGTTGCCCTGGCAGAAATGTGCAGTTCAGGAGTGCACAAAGCTTGCGAGATCAAAGAGGAGGTTACAAGATGACGGCCTTAGAGGGCTTCGACGGCCTGCCGCCGGATTCGAAAGCGTCTTTGCCTGACGACAGGGACGAGGAGAGGCTACGCGTGCGGGAGGTGCAGTTCCGCAATGTTTCGGTGGAGGTATCGGCATGGATTGGAAAGACCAAGCTAACCTTCGGCGAGCTGAGCGACCTGCGTCCTGGCAAGGTGATCGAACTGGACCAGCCAGTCGGTGCGCCGATCGAGATCGTGCTCAACCGCGAAGTCGTGCTTGCCAGGGGTGAGGTGGTCGAGGTGGGCGACGAATACGGAATCCGTATAACCGAGATCGTCTCCGACAAGGACCTCTAGAAAATGGGAACCTCTCTGCTGGCCTTCGGACGGATGGTCCTGGTTCTGGGCCTAATCATCGCGGGACTTCTCTTATTAGCGCGATTCGCTCAAAAGCACCAGCTCAACGGAATTGGGCGGCTGGGAGGAAAGCAGCTTGGGCATATAGAAGTCTTGTCACGGCGCTCGCTCGGCCAGCACGTGTCTTTGCTCGTCGTCAGGGTGGCACGGCGCACGTTCCTCGTCGGTCAGAGCAACCAGCAGATGACGCTGCTGGCTGAGTTCGATGGAGACGAATGGGTGGATAGTGACCCGCCCGTTGCGGTGTCGGATGGTGGTAGCGATCAACTCCTGGCGCCAGGGACGGCGTCAGGTGCTGGGGGAACTTCCCCAGGGGCATGGGATGCCTTTATAGACCGTCTACGGGAGATGACTGTCCGGCACTAACGTCCCGGCACTCCTGAGGGAGTACCAATGGTTTTAAAGCACTCGGCGCCCGCGGGGACCGAAAATGACTCTTGAACTGCTTGCCGCGGCTTCGAGCATCAATGTCAACATCGGCGGGCTGAAAAATCCCTCGACCTCTGTACTTATCATCGTTGTTCTGACGGTCTTGGCCATAGCACCTTCGGTACTTATGCTCATGACGGCCTTTCCCCGCGTGTTTATCGTGCTGTCACTAACGCGAAACGCGCTCGGGACGCAAACGGTTCCTCCAAACCAGGTGCTGGCAGGGTTGGCGCTGATTCTTTCGCTTTTCATCATGGCCCCGGTACTGTCGACCATCAACCAGGTGGCTATCCAGCCCTACGAGCACGGGATCCTGACAGCGACTCAGGCAATCGACACCGGGGAAGTGCCGCTTAAACAGTGGATGCTGAAACAGACGAAGACAGAGGAACTCAAACTTTTCACCTCGTACAGCAACGAGAGCGCCAAGAACCCACAGTCGCTGCCATTGACCACGGTGATACCGGCCTTCGTGCTGTCGGAAATCGAGACCGCATTTCTGATTGGGTTCATGATCTTCATACCATTTATGATCATTGACCTGGTGGTATCCGCGATCATGATGTCGATGGGAATGTATATGCTGCCACCCACTCTGATCTCGCTCCCGTTCAAGATCCTTCTGTTCGTCCTGGTGAACGGGTGGTCGCTGGTAGTCCATTCACTATTGATCTCCTTCAACCGCTAAAGCCATGAACGACACCACTGTTCTCAACCTTGCGTCTCAAGCCCTGGTGCTCATCGCTGAGCTGGCTGGCCCGGTGCTTTTGGTAAGCCTCGCGGTCGGACTCCTAGTTGCGGTTTTCCAGGCTGTGACTTCCATCCAGGAATTCACCCTGACGTTTCTGCCCAAGGTGGTGGCAATCGCCATAGTCCTGCTTATCCTGGGCCACTGGATGCTGGGGATAATCGTGGCCTACACCGAGCATCTATACACCTCGATTCCCCAAGTCATATCGGGACGCTGATGAGTTTCGACCTCTCAGCCAACTTTGCAGTCGCCCTGGCGCTGGCCTTCGTGCGCTCAGTGGGCTGGGTAATGTTCTGCCCGCCGTTTTCCAATCCGTCGATTCCGGCCAAAGTCAAGATCGGGCTTGCCGGTGCAATCGCCTATTTTGCCGCAGGGACGCTGCAGCACGATGCGCTGCCCCATAGCGATGCCGAGGTCATAACCCAGATACTGGTCCAGGCCTTGGTTGGAGTAGTGCTCGGATATGTGGTAGCCCTTTTCGTAACCACCGTGACCGGCGCGGGAAGCCTGATCGACCTATTCTCCGGGCTGAACCTTCCAAGGGCTATCGATCCGCTTTCCCAACAGCAGACAGCGATTTTCGGCCAGTTCTACAACCTGGTTCTAACCGCCCTTCTCTTCACCACGGGGGCGGCCGTAGTCATAGTAGAAGGCTTTATGAGGTCTTTTCAGGCGGTGGGAACAAGCTTTGGATCGGTGACACTCGGCTCGCTGGCACAGAGCGTGACCGGCGACGTGGTCACCTTCTTCGCGGCCGCAGTTGAGATTGCCGCGCCGGTGATCGTCGTTCTCTTTGCCACTCAGATCCTCCTGGCATTTCTGGCCAAGGCCGTGCCCCAGGTCAACGTGTTCGTCTTTGGAATGCCTCTCCAGGTGACCCTTGCACTGGTTGGCGTGAGCGTTGCCATTGTCGCGCTTCCAAACGATGTGGTGAATCTGGTCGGACGTGCCATGGCGCAAATTTTTGGCGGTTTGTGATGGCAGATAAATCGCAGCGCACTGAAAAGCCCACCGCCAAGCACCGCAGGGAGACCCGCGAGGAGGGCAACGTTGCACGGTCAGCCGAACTCGGGGGCTGGGCAAGCTTCCTGCTGGTCGCTTCATTGTTGCCTAAGCTCGGCAGCGCGGCGGCAGACCGCGTAACCGGATTCATGCACCATGCCACCCAGGCGATGGGCCATCCGGACCCCGGGACAGCGGTGACGCTCCTTGGACAGGGGCTCGAGACTGCGGCATTCACAGTGCTTCCGATACTGCTGATCGGCGGCGGGCTCGCTGTTGCAATTGCGGTCGCCCAGGTAGGACTTCGCTTCACGCCCAAGGCGATGCGGATGAAATTCTCCAGGATATCCCCCAAGTCCGGGCTCAAAAGGCTCTACTCGAGCCAGGGATTCTGGACTTTGGGAAAGACCCTTCTCAAGCTGGCCATGCTCGCAAGCGTGGGCTATGTCATCATGCGCAGGCTGGTAGGCGGGGTCCTCGGCGGGGGCACCCTTCCCCTGCAGGTGACGCTTTCCGCCGCGGCATCGACCCTCGCGAATCTGATGCGTGTAATAGGGGCGCTGGCTTTGGCCCTCGCAGGGGTCGACTACTACTTCCAGCGGCGCACCTATCAGCAGGAGCTCCGCATGTCGAGGCAGGACATAAAGGATGAGCAGCGCGAGAGCGATGGCTCTCCCGAAATGCGCAGGGCCATCCGCAGCAAAGCACGGCGGCTTTCTCGCCAGCGGATGATGGCGGCGATTGCCACCGCGGATGTAGTGGTGACAAATCCGACCCACTTCGCCGTTGCGATCGCCTATGACCGAAACAAAGACCGGGCACCCCGTGTGGTGGCAAAGGGGGCCGACTTCAACGCTGTGGCGATCCGGGAGCGTGCCCGCAGCTGCAATGTGGCAATCGTCGAGAATCCCTCCCTTGCCCGTGCGCTCCATGCGTCATGTGAAATAGATGACGTCGTTCCTCCCCAGCTCTACGCGGCTGTGGCCCAGCTTTTGGCATTCGTCTATTCCCTGTCGCCGACAGCGCGGGCATTTCGCGAAGTCCACCAGATGTCTGGCTGACCGCCGCTTGGATTTTGCAGAGCTGCCCCTCAATTCTTTAGAGGGAAGGGTCGTATCATTAGGTGGTCAGGAAGGCCAATCCATGTCCAAGGACGGACGTGACTGCACCACTTCGTCCATGGAGGCTCACATGCAGCTCTTTCCTGCTGGCTGGCCAAATGCCTGAGGCCGCGAAGATACAGACCGACCGCTGGACACAACTGACCCACATGGCAGTTCCTCTGTCGGTCGTGGCCGTTGTTGTAGTTCTGATCATCCCGCTTCCAACCTTCCTCATCGACTTGCTGATCACGGCCAATATCACCGGATCCGTACTGGTGCTGCTCACTGCGATGCAGGTAAAGCGCCCCCTGGACTTCTCGGTCTTCCCGACTTTGGTTCTCATAGCGACGATGTTCCGGCTTGGCCTAAATGTGGCCGTGACCCGCCAGGTCCTGCTGCACGGATATGCGGGCGTGGTGGTGTCGAGTTTCGGCCACTTCGTGATAGGAGGGTCGATCGTCGTCGGACTGGTGGTCTTTTTCATATTGATCGTCATCCAGTTCGTGGTGATCACCTCGGGATCGGGGCGCGTAGCCGAAGTGGCAGCCCGATTCACTCTTGACGGGATGCCAGGCAAGCAGATGGCGATCGACGCCGACCGCGCATCGGGAGCGATAAATGAGCAGGACGCAAGACGGCGACGGCGTGAGATTGCCGACGAAGCCGACTTCTATGGCGCCATGGACGGCGCATCCAAATTCGTGCGCGGCGACGCGGTTGCGGCGATAGTCATCACCATGGTCAATTTAATTGGTGGGCTCGCGATTGGAATCTTCCAGCGCCACCTCGCTGCCGGCCAGGCAATCGACACCTACAGCCTTCTATCGGTTGGCGACGGTCTGGTATCCCAGATACCGGCACTCATGCTTTCTCTGTCAACAGGAATCATCGTCACCCGGTCGGCGACCGAACACAACCTGGGCCATGACGTGGTGCATCAGCTCTCTCGGTTCAGAAAGATCGTCCGAACCACAGGAATCATCATGGCAATTCTCGCCCTTGTCCCCGGGCTTCCAAAGCTTCCATTTCTGATAATTGGCGGGCTGGTATTCTATTTCGGCACGCGCCTTCCAAAGGAGTTGCCGGAGGACCGCGGGGAGGCTCAGCCAGCCCCTGCCACGGCAATCCAGGAAGAATCGCCTGAGGCGCTCGCGGCAGCCATGGCGGTCGAGCCCCTCAGCCTCGAACTGGGCATTGAACTTATTGACCTGGTTCAGCCCGACAGGGGTGGCGACCTCCTCGACAGGGTAAAGGTTCTCCGCCGCAATATTGCCAAAGAGCTCGGAATCGTTATGCCCAGGGTCCACACACGGGACAATCTCGATCTGGCGAACATCGACTACGCCATCAAGGTGCACGGAGTCGAGGTGGCCAGAGGCCAGGCCCCCAGAGGAAAACTGCTCGCCATCGGTGAAAACATTGATGGCTTGAGCGGGATCGAAACCCGTGATCCGGCATTTGGCGGCCGGGCAAAATGGATAGCCGTGGGCTTGAGCCATCAGGCCGCCGTTGCCGGAGTGACGGTGGTCGACCGTTCGGCCGTCGTAACTACCCACCTCGCCGAGATCGTGCGCGAACACGCCGGCAGCCTTATTTCACGCCAGGATACCAAGCTGCTCCTCGACGCGCTCAAAGCGACCGATTCGGTTGTGCTAGACGAGATGGCTGCGGCGAACCTCACTTTGGGCGATGTCCAGGGGGTGCTAAGGGAGCTTCTCGACGAGGGCGTTTCAGTGCGGGATCTGGTGCGCATTGTGGAAGCGCTCACGGAACAGGCCCGCAGCCAGCACAAAGATGGCGACAGCCTGCTGGAGGCCGCCCGGCTGGCGCTAGGGTCCACCATCGGCTCCATGAATGCCAGAGACGGAGTGCTTTGGGTCATCACCTTTTCCCCCGTTCTTGAACAGGGGCTGCTGGGTGTGCTGCGCACCGGGGAGCGGGGCCGGCAAAGCCTCGGGATTCCCGCCAATGAGGCGGAAGCCATCGTGCGCGAAGTCGGGCGTCTCCTCCGGGATGCCGAGGCGCAAGGGCACAGTCCCGTAGTTCTGTGCGCGACCCGGCTGCGCTGCGCGCTTCGCCGACTTCTCAAACCGAGCCTGCCGCGCCTCGCCGTTATTGGTGCCGGCGAGGTCGGATCCACCATCAAAATTGCCACTGCGGGGAGTGTGAACCATGAAATTATTGCGGCCGTCTGAGGCGAAAGCCGCCAACTTCGAAGGCCGCACCTCCGAAGAGGCGATACGCCGTGCCCGCCAGGAACTTCCCGAAGGGGTGCAGGTGCGGTGCTGGAAGACCCGTCGGGGAGGAATCCTGGGCTTCTTCGCCAAAGAGACCTTCGTCGCGGGAATTACGCCGCCGGCACACTCGGTGGAGCGCGGCGAAAGTGCCATCAAGCTGCCATCACCATCACAAATCCGCCCAGGCGTGGCCAGAACGGCGGCCAGGGACTTCCCGGCCTTCGATCGGCCAATTGATTCCGCCTTTTCCGATTTAGTGGAAAGAACCGCGGACCAGGTTGTCCTTGGAGCGGATCTGGTAACCGAGGCAGCCTTCAGCGACATGCTTGCCGAGGCGGAAGCGACACTTAGCGATGCGGGCGTTGCGTACCGCGATAGATTGGAGCCGCCTTGCGATCCAAAGCCCGATGGGCCTGAGATAATAGACGGGCTGATCGAGGACCTTGCGGAGATCGGGGTGCCATCCCAGTACAGGCCGCCTCACTCGCAGTCCACCCTCGACGGCCTGGCCAGCGCACTTGCAAGGCTGCCCCGCGCGAAGCCGATTCCAAGTGCCGGCGGATCGGTCATAGTGGTGATCGGTGGTCGCAGAGAAGTACACGCGACGGCACAGCATTTGATCCAAGGACTTGGACTCGAACCCTCAGACCTCTTCATTCTCGAGGGGAACGACTCGGATTTTCATCGGGTGGCATGGCGCCGGTATTCGAAGAAAGTGACGGTCATTCCCGTCGAAGCTGCCCTGCGTTCGCACGCTCTGGCCGAGACAGCAGCCTGGATCGACAAGCTCAGACCTGACTACGTCCTTGGCAATGTGCCCGCCGCCACCAAGCGCGCCGATGTTGCGCGCTGGCGAAAGCGCCTTGGGCGAATCGACGCCCTGTCGTTGTCTAATCTGGCGGACACCGCTACCCCGGGCGAACTCATGGGCGAGCTTCCGATCGCCTACATCGATGGCCTGCCCGCTTCAACCCTGCGCTGGGTTTTAACCCTCGTCAACCTGACCCTTGAAAGCAAGCCTTGAGACACCAGGATTATTACTCCTTTATCGCGGACATACACCGGTTCCGCCCCCTTGCCGTCATTGTCCTGGCGATAGCGGTGATTGCGCCGAGTCTGGTTGAGATGGCAACCGAAGGCCTGTCGGCACTGGTCGTATTGCTGCGCTTCGTCGAGGCGATGGCATTCGCCGGAGCCCTCGTCTGGATGGTCTCGGCGGTATTGCTCCGCTACGCGCGCACCCAGGCCCGGTCCAGGCCGGCAGTGGAAACCGAGGATGACAAGCAGGCCTGAACTATGTATCCAACCTCTCAATTTTCGATCGGTCCGGGCCGTTATCTCTTCCAGTGACTATTGACGATGTTCTTGTGGAATTCGTAGAGACGCTTGACCGCGAACTCGAACTGCTGGCAACCATTAAATACAGGTTGATCGTGCTTGGAGCGCTTGCCGGCACTGACCAAAGCCAATCCATTCCCACCGCGGTGCGCGAAACCGAGGTCGCATCAGAAGCTCTACGGCTTTTGGAGCTTGTGCGGGGTTCAGTGACGGTTCGACTGGCTGACGAATTCCACCTCGGTCCAATGCCGCGGATCGATGAGCTTGCCGCACACGCCAGCGCTGGCTGGGGTGATATTCTCCTGGACCGCCGCCGGACTTTGATAGAAGCAGTGACCGAGATTCAGGGCCTGGCCGGCGCCCTCACTTCCGCAATGGGCCGGCGGGCAGCGATGGCCGAGGAAGCCCTCACGTCGATTCGGGCCGACTGCGGAGCGACCTATGGCCGCACCGTGCCGCGCGGAGGCGTTCTCGTGGAGGGATCGATATGAGCGATATGAATCTGTCCATAGCGGCGAGCGGCATAGCAGCCGATACGGCTGAACTTGATGCGGCATCGAACAACCTGTCCAATGTGAGCACCCCTGGATATGCCGCTGAGCAGGTCAACCTCTCGCCGGAAGCGGCGGGAGGCCCCCTGGGAACAGGGCAGGGTGTGGTGATCGAATCGGTGAGCCGGTTGACCGACGCCGTTTACATGGCAGCGAATATTTCCGCCCTTGGAGTCCAGGGCGCAGCCAAGCAGACAGACCAGGTCTTGAAGTCGATCGAATCAATCTTCCCTGAACCCAGTAATGCCGGAATTGCCTCGCAGCTATCCGCGTTCTGGACAGACATCTCGACTCTCGCCTCCAATCCCAATCAGATAGGGGCCCAGCAGGCGGTGGTCAGCGCCGCGGAGACCGTGGCCGGATCGATCAATTCCGGTTATAACCAAATGAACCAATTGTCTTCGTCATTGCAAAGCGAGATCGGGACCGGAGCCAATGACGGTGGGGCGCTTGCCCAGGCAAATGCGCTGCTGTCGCAAGTTGCGCACCTGAATGCATCCATTGTGGCCGGATCGGCGGGCGGCCAGGATGTGAATGCATTGATGGACCAGAGCAATGCCGCAGTGAACAAGCTTGCTGCTCTTCTTGGGGTGAGTGCCGTCACCGCGGCAAATGGTTCAGTCACCGTCTATCTGAACGGAGTGCAGCTGGTTGCGGGAAACTCTGCGCAGAGCCTCAAGAGCACGGGTTCCGCCGCAACGACAAATCTGGGCATTGCCACCTCCAATGGTGTTGCAGTCGATGCCGGAGGAACGGTCGGAGCCAATTTGACGGCCCTCAACAGCACCATTCCCAGTTATGTGGATCATCTCAACTCAGTGGCGGACTCCCTGGCCACGAGTCTGAATACCTTGCAGGCAAACGGCATGGATGCCAAAGGTGATCCCGGTTCAGCAATTGCCGGATCTGGCTGGACCGGAACCGTATTGCCAAATATTTTTGTCGACAATGGATCCCCGGGCATCTACACCCCCAGTCCCCCGGGATTCGACTCGGCAGCCACAATCGCCGTCTCCCCGGAACTGCTGGCCAATCCGAGCCTGATAGCAACTGCTTCAGCACCGGGAGCCGGAAACTCCAATGTCATCGGAACACCTACGCTTGATGGAACGAATGCTCAGGCGATGGCGGCAGTCGCCTCATCACCTGCAGGTCCGGATTCGAATTACCAGACAATGATCGGAGCGCTTGGAACCGAGGCCTCCAATGCGTCGGCAGTATCGTCGACTGCGTCCAATTTGGCCTCCACCGCCGCCAGCAACCTGTCATCGATATCCGGAGTCAACGTGAACAATGAGGAACTCGATATCCTTGCTGCCCAGAATGCGTTCCAAGCAGTTTCCCGGGTAGTGAGCGCACTGACAACAAGCTTCCAGACACTGCTCCAGGCAGTTTAAAATGCTCATTACCGATACGACTCTCATACAGGCACTCACAAATCAGTTGTCGATGCAGCAGGACAGCATCGCCCAGCTCCAGATGCAGCTTGCCTCCGGCCAGGTCCTCAACCGGCCTTCCGACAATCCCACAGCGGTCACCCAGGTGCTCGCTCTATCCAGCCAGGCCAGCCAGCTGGCAAGCTGGCAGGCAAATGCCGAGATGGCCAAATCGTGGCTGGGCACCTCCGCAGACGCAGCCAACAGCGTTATCAATGCAATGCAGTCGGCGAGGTCGCTGCTTTTGGGAGCGGCGAATCAGGGTGTCCAGGATCCGACTTCATATCAGGCAATCGGCAGCCAGCTCCAGGGCATCATCACAAACCTGCGCTCCCTTTCCAACTCACAGTACGGGGACAGGCCCATCTTTGCCGGCACCTCTGCCTCGGCCCAGGCCTATGATGCAAGCGGAAACTACCTGGGCAACAGCGACGCTCCGACCGTGGTGATCGGACCTGGAGCCGGAGCAGGCCAGACAGTGGACCTCTCTGTTCCGGGAACCGCGCTTTTCGGATCAGGCGCATCCAGCGTGTTCGCCACTTTGAGCGCCGCCTCCAATGCTTTGCTGACCGGTGCGCCAACTTCGGCGGAAATCTCCACGGCACTGAATGCACTCGATGGAAACATCTCGACCGCCGAGCAGGCCAGCGCGACCCTGGGCAACGCAGCGCTCCAGGTGTCGAACAGCTCGGCAACTCTTTCCAGCCAGATCGCGAATATCCAGGCTAACCAGGCTACTCTCGAAGATGTGAACCTGGCCAGTGCTACGACGCAGCTCGACTCCGATATGACCAACTATCAGGCTGCACTGTGGGCCGCGTCGCGCGCAATCCCCGAAACGCTCGCGAAGTTCGTAGCCCCGTGAGGCGGCCTGTATTGCCGATTCCCTCCAACTACGTTGAATCGCATAGGACTGGCAATGACTGTACTCGAGGGAGATAGCCAAATGCATACCGCAACCGACCCTGCTCTTATCACCAGGATGGAGCTCAACTTCACGCGCGACATGCCTGGATTCAGCGGTGCCCGGCACTTCGTCCTGGAGCCCGTCGGAGAGGAGTCAGAAAGAGTCTTTGCCCGTCTCCGCTGCACAGATACGGTCTATGTGCAGGGAAGCAAAGCGCTAAATGACCTTACTTTGCTGGTAATGTCACCCGGTTTCCTCTGGCACGACTATGAGGTGCACATAGAAGAGGCTATGGTCGAGGACCTCGGCCTGACCAGCCCCGACGATGTGGTGCTCCTTGCAATCGTTCATCCCAGGGAGCCCTTGTCATCCTCAACGGCGAATCTATATTCGCCCATCGTTGTCAACCGCCGCACCGGTCTTGCCGATCAGCTGGTTCCGTCGTTGAGTGAGCTGGAAGTTGGCTGGAGCGTGAGGACCCCGTTCCCGACCGAAGGGGAGGACTGAACGCCGTGTTGGCACTTACCCGCGAAATTGGTCAAAAGATCCTCATAGGCGACGATATCGTCGTCACGGTGCTCTCGGTATCCCCAAGCGGCCGCGTCAGGCTTGGCATCGAAGCTCCTAAGCACGTGCGAATAGACAGGCAGGAAGTCCTCGATCGGATCCGCGTGGAGAACATGGAGTCTGCCAGCGCCGCCTCTCCGGTGGTCGCCGCAGATGCAGCGGCCTGGGCCACTTATGGTGCACGGCGTGCAAACGCCAGAGCGAAAAATTTGGAATAATGCGCCATGGACGCCGGCCAGGCATCCCGGGCCGCTTGTCCAGTGCGGCAAGCAACAAACCGGGTTCTACATGCAGGTGGAGAGGGCTTCTCACCATTGGCTGGGCAGAACTCCTGCAAATGCGCACCAACCATCGGCCAAGGCGGGATTTGCCGGTTATAAATACGCTTGATCTGGGGCCTAGCGCCCCTCGGCTTTTGCTTGTGAAGTTGCTGTCGTGGCTACCGACACGTAGGGAGCTGAAGTGCGACCTGAAGCAGTCCGGAAATGTATCAGCTTTAGCATCATGTGGTCATCCCCGACATCGGTCGTGTTGTTGGAAGAATTTTCAATTTGGAAGGACTTGCGCAAGCGTGTGCTGAAGACGGCGCTACCCATTCTTCCTTGCTACGTGTGTCTTGCCGATCGAAGAAGAAGTTGGAAGTCCTGTCAACCCTCTAGCAATCCTTTGATTCAAAAGGATCGAACCAGGACTTGAAAGGCCCGCAAGCTAAACCACCGGGTACGCCGCTCCAAAACCCCAAGCAGCCAGGAGACCCACAAGTCAATCCGAACCGTCCTTCCTGTGATCGCGGTGAATCTCCGGGAGAGTTATTCGATTCCTGGTCCCAGGCCGGCCTTGTCTTCAAGCTGCAGACGAAGATTGCGCAGGCCCTGCTGGATCAGTTGCGTCACCCTCGACCGGTCGATCCCGAGAGTCTCGGCAATCTCGCTCTTGTGAAACCCTTCGAGATAGTGCAGGACAAGGACCTGGCGCTGGCGCTCGGTAATGCGCAGCAAGGCAGCCTTGACTGTTTCCCGGGTTGAAGCCATTTCCGCCTCGCCGCTTGGATCAGTGCCCAAACCGGCGGCAATCCCGCTTCGATCATTGCCAATCATCGACAAGGGAACGAGGTAACTCGACAGGACCGCCATGTCATCGATTTCCATGATCTCAGCCAAGGTAAGTTCGAGATGCTCGGCAACTTCACGAAGCGTCGGAGTGCGATGCAGATCGGCTTCGAGCGACTCCCGGGCCACCTGATAGGTGCGCACCCTCGCCCGCATCCGCTTGGGAAGGATATCGTCGCGGCGCAGCTCATCGATTATCGCACCCTGGATCCTGATAGTGGCGTAGGTGGCGAACTGGAATCCCTCTTTAGGATCGAACCGCTCAACAGCATTGATCAGTCCAAGCTGCCCGCTGGAGCAGATCTCCTCCACTGATTGAAACGGGCGCACCCCTTTAGCCACACGGTTGGCTACTAATCTGACCAGTGGGGCGTAGAACAATACCAGACGGTTTCTGTCCTCAACTGCCCGTGTTTGAAAATAGCGCAACCACAATTCTTGGGCCTGGCCTGCCTTAACGTGCAGTGCAGAGGCCACCTCACTTTGTGTGAACACGATCCGACCCTTTTTGCTCCCGCTCACTCCCGCCACAGAAGCTGCTCCCGCCTTAGAAGCACAGATAGCGAATTGTAGGTCATGCTATCACACAATATCGGGGTTGAGGCAAGGAAATATCAATACTCATTTCGACGTTCAATCGAGATCGTTCCCCGTCGGCAACTTCAGTCCTTCCACAGAGAAAAGACTCGGCTTTGCCAAACGGCAAGCAACCGCGAACCTGGAGTGGTCCCGTGCACCCGGAATCAGGCGCTGTCCTTACGGCTCAGATCAAGCGGCACGGTCATAAATTCCCCAGCTCTTACCGGCCCCTCACCGATGACATCCGCCAAATGTCTGTGAATTGGCAGCGGTTGCTGCCTGCTACAGCCGGTTGTCATCCCCTGCAGCTCTGATACACATTTTTGGCTGCCCCCAGTCACCGGAAAGTCCGCTGCGCGACCAGCCCGATCAAGCCAGCCAGTCGTCGACGGAAGCGGTGCCCGCGGCGTAGTGTTGACGCACGATCTGCTGGATCTGCTTTATCCTGCCTTCGAGCTGTTCTCTGATGCCAATTAGCGCCAGGCGCTGCGTGGAGACGCGTTCCATCAAATCGCGGACGGCAACCGGATCACCCAGATTGCTAGAGGCAATCTCAGTATGCAGCTCCAGCAGGCCGCTGGCATTGTCAAGCGACAGCTCGGCAGCTGCGCCCACGGAGGCTGAGGCATCGGGAGAAAGCGACCAGCCGCCACCGACCCATCCGGAAGCAAGAATGGAGGGAAGATCATCCACAATTGACTGCAGCACGTCCTTATCCGATGATTCGATCGCTTCGAGGCCTTCTTTGAGAACCTCGAAATCAACCGAGAGCACCCCTATCGCAAAAGAGACGAAAACGGAGGCACGAACCAGCTCCGTCCTCCACTTTCTGAGAGTGGCGACCGGCGTCGAAGAACTTACGGGTTGGGCCCGGCTGAGCAAAGAGTCGAACTCTTCAAGCGAGTATGTCATGTTAGCCCTGAGTCTGCGAAAAAAGCCCTCTTAATGAAAAAACCTAAGTTTCAAGTTAACAACTCTAGAAAACCCGTTCGTCTTCCTGCCACGAGTAAAAGCTTAGTTGATCACGGTAAACACGCCTTGCATAACCAATAATATTCCCAGCAGAAGGGCCGCTTGGGTATAAAGGTCATAAGCAGTTCTTCCTGCGTGAAACTCTGCTCAGATATCCCGCACGCTCCGATTTCCCCTGGGGCTGAACCGGTGCCAGCCGCCGTTCCCGCCCCAGCGCCACATCGCAGTTTGCGGGGGTCAATTCGGCACTCCTTTGGACCGTAATAGAAACTGTGAGCCCTCAGAGCCAGCGCCTTGCCGCGACAGTTGTAATTCCCGTCTGGAACGCATGGGACCGCACGCGTGACTGCCTCGAGTCTCTTCAATCAACACTCGCACCTGGAGACCAAGTGGTGGTGGTCGACAATGGCTCGACTGATGCCACGGGCTTTGAACTTCGGAATTATTCATGGGTCGATGTAGTCTCAAACGAAGCCAATTGCGGCTTCGGCGCAGGCTGCAATCAGGGCGCAGCAGCAGCCAGGGGCCAAGCCCTGGTATTTTTGAACAACGACACCCTGGTTTTCGACGGATGGCTCGAGGAACTGCTCCTCCCTTTTGCGGATCCCACAGTCGGTGCGGTCGGTCCGAGATCGAACAGCGTCTCAGGACATCAGATAATCCAAGACATCCCTTACCAGGGTGAAGGTGCCGCCGCTATCGGGGAATTTGCGCAGGCCTGGAAAAGGGCCCACGCCGGGCAGACCAGCGACTGTGCGCGTCTTGTCGGTTTCTGCCTCGCAATCCGCTCTGAAGTCTTCACCCGGATCGGCGGTTTCGACGAGGCGTACGGCATCGGCGGATTCGAGGACGACGACCTGTGCATGAAACTTCGCGGAGCAGGCCTTCGCCTCGTGGTCGCGCACGGCTCATTCGTACATCACGCGGGGCACGCAACCTTTGACTTCAACGGAATCAAGTGGCAGCACCAGGTGTGCAATCAGGAACTGTTCGTGACCAAGTGGGGCATAGATTCGGTTCCCCCGCTCTGCCTGCTTTCAGTGTGCCTGATTGTCAAGGACGAAGAGCAGATGCTTCAGTCATGCCTCGACTCAATTGCCGATATTGCCGATGAGATCGTCGTTTACGACACCGGATCGAGCGACAATACGGTGGAAATTGCAAAGGCGGCTGGCGCGCGGGTCATAGAGGGGTATTGGGACGACTCCTTTGCCCGGGCCCGCAATGCGGCGCTGGAACAGGCGAGTGGTGAATGGATTCTCTCGCTGGACGCCGATGAGCACCTCTTGGCCGATCCGGAGATGCTGCGGGCCACCCTCTCCGACCGGCGTTCCAACTTGGAAGCGTACCTGGTGGCAATAGAGAATCTTCATGGGCTGGGCAATGCCCGCTCGGTGCATACCGCTATACGGCTGTTCCGAAGGACTTCGTGCACATGGCTCTATCGGCTTCACGAGCAGGTGGTCGCGGCCGACGACCCAAGCCGCCCTCTCAGGCTCGGCTACCTTAGCGGATCGAGAATAATCCACTATGGCTATGTTGCCGAGGTGCTCCAGTCGAAGAACAAGGCCGAACGCAATCTCGCTCTCGCCCGGCAAGCCGTAGAAGACGAGGTCCTCAACAAGCCATATGCGCTAATGAACTACGGCCGCGCTCTGGACGTGGCCGGACAGAGCACTGAGGCGGTTGAGGTGTTGAAGGAGGCAGCCTCAATTGCCGAGGAGCCAATTACGCGGCGGATGGCCATTAATAACCTGGTCTATATCCTTGGCCGCCTTTCACGCTTCGATGAGGCCCTCGACCAGGTGGAGGAGTTGCGCCGGACATCGGTCAGCCAGATTGCCGCGGACATCGCTGAGGGCTCGATAAGGATCTCCATGGGCGACGTTGCAGCAGGCCTGTCTATGCTGGCGCGCGTTCCGTCGCGGGGGCGCGACGATGACGGCATGGAATATACCGCGCATACGCTCGCCTCCATACGCGGCGAAGCACTTGCTTCTCTCGGCCGGTTCGCAGAGGCCGCTGACGTCGTTCTTGACGCAGTGCGCGCTCAGGGACTGCTGGAGGCAGATCTCGGAGAGCTCGTTTTCTGGCTGATCAAAGCGCACCGGTCTCCGTCAGAGATTGCCGACGCACTTGAGGTGGACGACCTCATGGGGGTGCTCGGACGGCTGCTTCGCCAGCCGGCGGCGGTGGCTGATTCAGTGCTCGAAGCCATCTGGCAGAAGTTTCCGGATCGTCTGGAGCCGCTTGCTGCGGCAGGACGCCTTGGTCCGCGCCTGCCTGTGGCCAGAGCTCTGGTGTGGTCTTCAAGGCTGCGCAACCGCGGCCTGCCGGCAGCGTGCCCGTTGGTGGCAATGGCCAACAACGAACAGCTCGATCCCCGGGTGCGCATCCTCGCGGCGGCTGCGGCATTTGGCAGTTTCGCAGACCATAGTGTCATCAATGCCTTGCACCAGGCGCGGAGCCTGCTTGATCCCGAGGCATTGGCCCAATCGACCGAGGAGGTCAGCCGGATTGCTCCCGGGCTGCTCGAAGCCAGCCACGCCGACCCGGTTGTAGCGAATGTGGAAATTGCTCCGGTTGGCTCCGTTCCCATCGAACGCGGGCGAAGAGGATCAACTTCGTTGCCGCCCCAGAGGGTGGCGGCTGTGACCCGGCGCGGAGGCATCAATATCGTTGGCGCGTTTGAGAGCACCTCTGTCGAAGGCGACATAGCACGTGCCCTTGCCAACACGCTGGGCAGCCACGGCATGTCGGTGTCGACCACCTCCTATCATTCGGACGGACAGCCGGGCCTGCTGGAGTGGACTCACCATGACGAGGGAGACCATCCCTTCGACACCACGCTGCTCGTGCTCTCCCCCCAGGATTTGACCAACTTCGTCTTCGACCACGGTGCTGCTTGCTTCGAAGCCCGCTACATGATCGGCGTGTGGCGCTGCGACTTTGAAAGGCCGCCTCAGACTATGAGCACGGCCTCGTCGATCGTTCATGAAATCTGGGTGCCTTCGGCATTTTCCGCCGCTAGCGTTACCCGGGCGACAAGCCGGCCGGTCCTAAGGATGTTGCTCCCGATCACGACCGAGTGGCGCCAGGAGGGGGACGACGCCAGCGAGACCGGTTTCACCTTTGTCGCCAGCGTCGACTACGCGGAAGGATTCGAGCGGCAGAACCCCCTTGGCGCAGTGGAGGCCTTCTCTGGCGCGTTCCAGCCCGGTGAGGGGCCAAAACTCCTCATTGAGACAACTCATGCGGAGCGCTTTCCGGCGGAACACGCAAGGCTGGTCGCCGCTGCATCAAAGAGGAGCGACATCGAACTCGTAAATGACTATCACAAGGGACTTGGCCACATCCTCAATGACCGGGCAGCGGCCAGATCGTGCTTCGTCTCGCTTCATCGAAGCGAAGGGACCGGCTTGGCTATTGGCCGGGCAATGACTGCAGGGGTGCCAACTATCGTTACGGGCCATTCGTTCAGTGCCGAACTTCAGAGCGAGCGCGACAGCTTCCAGGTTCCCTTCGTGCTAAAGGCGATCCCGGATCTCCTATACCGCAGCTCGTCTCAGGGGCGCTGGGCCGAGCCAAGCCTAACGGAAGCGGCCAAGGCCATGCGGCTCGTCGCTGGGCAGCCCAAGTTGGCGCTGATGAAGGCGCAAAGAGCCAGGGAACGCTATCTCAGGCAATTCTCCCCTGCACGCTCGGCCCGGGCAATGAAGGAACGGCTTGCAGCCATCGAGCGCCGGCGCTACGGCAATGTGCACGAGCCACAGCGGACCGATTCGCACAAAGCGGCCAAGAACTAAAACCTGCCGACCTCTCAACTCTTTACGGCAATGGACCGTAGTTAGCACTGGAGCAAGGAAGCTTCGTCTTCCTTCGGGAAGAATCAATGTCAGCAGGAGGACAAATCCCATGTCGGGACTTCTTATCAACTACAATGCGTCAGCTGTCAATTCGTATGACAATCTTGACCAAACCAACAGTGCATTGGCACAAGCAGTCGGCGAGCTCTCATCGGGCCTGCAGATTCAAACGGCTGCTGACAATCCGGCCGGCTATGTTATCGGGCAATACCTGCAGGAAGAGGCCAACGGTTACACTCAGGCGATCAGCAACGTTCAAGACGCCGTGTCCGTGCTCCAGACTGCCCAGGGAGCGCTCGGACAGGAGGCCTCAATCCTCCAAACCATGAACACTTTGGCCACCCAGGCCGCAAACGGAGGTACGCAGAACTCCTCCACGCTGAGCGCATCCCAGTCCGAATTCGCCTCGCTGCAGGCCGAACTCGACCAGATTGCCCAAAGCACCAACTACGGGGGAACTGCCCTGCTGAACGGTTCATACCAGAACCAGACTTTCCAGGTCGGACCCTATAACCAGTCGAGCGACCAGATCGCTCTGTCCATAGCATCATCCACCTCGACTGCCCTGGGGGTCAACACCGCCGCCATCAGCATCGGGCTGGTAACCTCGGCCCAGGCGGCCATGACCGCTGTCCAGGCTGCAATCTCCACGGTTGCCAGCATGGCATCGGATATTGGTGCAACGCAGAACCAGATGACCTCGCTTTCGGCGAACCTTACCACAGCCCAGGAGAACATCCAGGCAGCGCACGCCAACCTGGTCGACGTAAACGTCGCCAAGGAGACGACGCAGTTCGCCTCGCTGCAAATCCTCGAACAGTCAGGAATGTCGGTTCTTTATCAGGCGCAGCACCTGCCAAGCTTGGCGCAGAAGCTGCTCCAGTAATTCCAGCCTCCACCCCAGGGTCCAAGCCCTGGGGTGGAGCCATCCCAAGCGGCCCAGGCTCTCCTTAGTCCCCCGGCATAACGCCAGAACATTGCCAGCATCAGGAGAACCACTCGGGAACCTTGAGACGTCCAAGAATGGAGCGTGGCGAACAATGACAGCACCTATCAGTTTTGGCGGACTGGAATCAGGCCTCAACACGAGTCAGATAATCAATGCCGAGCTGGCGATTTTCGAACAACCACTGATGTCGCTGCAATCCCAGCAGAGCCAGCTGAACACCCAGATTTCGGACTACCAGGCACTGAATTCCGACCTTCTGAGCCTGCAGCAGGCTGGTGACGCGCTTGCAAATCCGGCCGCCTATAACGAGGCCTATTCGGTCAGCTCGTCAAATTCCACAACCGCCACCGGAACGGTCACCGGAGGAACAAGTGCCGGATCCATCACCCTTGCGGTAGACCAGCTGGCTACCGGATCCACTCAAATCTCTGCCGGCACGGTATCGGCAACCAACGACGTAGTGGCCTCGGGCAACTATCTGGTCGGTTCCGGTGGCCTTGCGATCGGAATTTCATCCTTCAGCGGCACCTCGGGCCTTGCCGCCGGAGCCCACACAATCAGCGTCACCCAGGCCTCGGCCGGTGCAAGCGTCACGGGAGCCACTCCACTGGCATCGAGCACCTCGATCACTTCGACCAACAACCAGATAAACCTCAATGTGGATGGGAGCGCACTGGCCGTCGTCATCCCGACTGGAACCTACACCCAGGCTCAATTGGCCCAGGCAATCACCCAGGCTTCAGGCGGAACGCTGAATGCTTCGGTCAACTCGAGCGGGCTGCTCTCAATTGCCACCGCGCAGCAGGGATCGGCCGCATCGCTTCAAATCACCGGGGGCACGGCACTGGGCACTCTGGGGCTCTCCACCGGCTCAGTCGTTTACGGGACCGACGGGATCATCAATGTCGACGGCACAAACACCACCGTAAACAATATCGCCGGCACCGGAACCACCTCCGTTACCCTTGCATCGGGCACTGGCGGATCGATAACAGCAAACATCTCCGGCGGCTTGAGCGTTGGTACCATGACCGCCCAGAACGTCTCGGTCGGTGACGGTTCACTCTCCTCAGTCGTGAATGCGATCAATGGAGCCAACGCTGGAGTCACGGCTACCGCTCTTCAGGTGGGCGCAAACCAGTATGCACTCGAAGTAAACTCGATGAAAACGGGAACCGCGGGGGCGGCAACCATCGATACCCAGGCATTTTCTGCTTCGTCGCTTGGCGCGATGCAAACAACGACAGCTGCCCAGAACGCCGTCGTGTCGATTGGCGGCGTCGGCGGCTACCAGGTCAGCTCCGCAACAAATGACGTGACTGGCCTGCTTCCCGGAGTGACGGTGCACCTGAGCCAGGTCTCCACAGCACCTGTAACGCTCAATGTCTCCGCTGACGGATCCCAGGTGGCAAGCCAGGTATCGTCCTTGGTGGACGCGGCGAACAAAATCCTCTCCGACATCGCAACGGATACGGCATACAACCAGTCGACCAATACCGCCGGGCCTCTCAACGGCCAGACATCGCTGAACACCCTTGCGCAGCAGGTGCTTGCAATTGTGGGGAATGCAATAGGATCCTCAACCGCCGGATCTGACGGCACCGCCGGGGAATCCGCCGGGCTGGCAATCACCTCTTCGGGAACGATCACATTCAACCAGAACGCTTTCGTAACTGCCTACGACGCCAACCCAGCCGCAGTGCAGGCCATGTTCACCGAGGGAGGCACCTTCTCTCCTTCGAGCTCCACCTACTCCGGCCAGGTAAGCGTGGCTGGAGCCAGCAATAGCACCATGCCAGGCAGCTATGGCGTCTCGATCAGCCGTTCTGCCTCCCAGGCGATCGACACCGGCACTGCGGCGTTCGCCTCGTCGGCCGCGACATTGGCCTCTGCCGAAAGCTACACGGTTACCTCGGGCTCAGGCACTGCCACATATGCGGCCACCGCCGGTGAGAGCATCGCCAACGTGATAACAGGCATCAACGGTGCGATGGCTGCGGCCGGCATTGCAGTCTCAGCCTCACTGGCGGGCACCTCAGGCGCTTACAACGTGCAGTTGGGTTCGGCAAATTACGGATCCGCAGCCAGTTTCAGTGTCAGCGCCTCGGGCAGCGACCAGCTTGGCCTGACAGCAGCAGGCACCACGTTCTCAGGCACCGATGTCGCAGGGACGATAAACGGGGTGGCTGCTTCCGGAATTGGCCAGACCCTGACCCTGGCAGATCCCGGCAATGCGGCGGACGGCCTGACTCTCCAGATCACCACGCCTGGAATCACCACAGCGACGCCGCTTGGATCCGTCAATTACGCTCCCGGCCTTGCCCAGGGATTGGCCAACCTTGCCGAGCAGGCCACCGTCACTCCCGGCGGACAAATATCGGAGACCATAACAGGCCTGAACTCCACCCTGTCCAATGTGACGAGTGAAATCTCTCTGCAGCAGCAGCTTGTGAGCAACCAGCGCGCGCTGCTCACGCAGGAGTTCACCCATATGGAGGAGCTCCTTGCCCAGCTCTCCTCGGAGAGCAAGTTTCTCTCCCAGTCCTCATCGTCATCGTCATCCTCGTCGTCGTCCCTTCTGTCGGGCGGCTCGACAACTATGGGAGGCTAAGAGATTCCATGCCTTACATCAATCCTGCCTCCGCTTACCACAACCAGGCCGTGCAGACCGCCAACGGACCCCAGCTCCTGCTAATGCTCTGCGACCGGCTGGCAGCTGACCTCGCCAGAGGAGAAGCCGCTATCGAGGCGGCGGACTATGAGGCGGGAAACGAGAATCTTCAACATGCCCAGAGCATCCTTAGAATGCTCCGCAGCGCGCTCAATCCCGACGGATTCACAGGAGGCCACGAATTGATGGCGGTCTACGCATTTTTGGAGCGCCAGCTCATCGAAGCGAATTTGGAAAAAAATGTCGAGCGGGTTAGACAGTGCGCCGAACTGTTTCAGCCGATTCACGATGCGTGGCGCGCCGCCGTGAGTGCAAACGAGGGGAACAATGCCGGATCCAACCTGGGATGAGTATTTGGCTGAAGCCTCGATGCATCTTGCGGCGGCGCGCCAAGCAGCTGAGACAGGTGCAACTCCCCCATCGCCTCCTAACCGGCCAAGTGAACCCATTCCCGATAGCTGCATCGACACCGCACGCCAGCTCGCCACTGGCTATGACCAGCTGGCGGCGGACGTAGCTGCCCGGATGTCGGCAATCGAACGGCGCCTGTCTCCTACATGGCGAAGCCCCCACCAGGAGCAGCGGCCGCCGGCATACGTGGACACCGCTCTTTGATTTGGCGCATTCGGTGCTGCCGGAAGCTGCATTTTCAGCCTCAGCTATAAATTTCCCCCAGCCTCTCAATTCCTGACGCGGTTGGGCCGTAGATACCAGTGAGAGCAAGGAACGCTCGACATCGGGCCACGACGGCTATTACCCCTATTTCACGCTCAGGAGTATTGCCGTGGCTGATGTTACCGAGTCCATCGGAATTTTGCAGTTCGCCCTCAATGCCGTCGTCGATCAGCAGCAGGCCATCGCCAACAACATCTCCAACGTCAACACCCCCAATTATCAGGCCGACCAGGTAAGTTTCGAATCCGCGCTGGCCCAGGCATTGCAAACGGGTGGTACGGCCAGCGTGGAGACCATCCCAGAGAATCTGGCTTCGGGGACCAATGGCAACAATGTCTCCATACCTGCCGAAACAACCTTGATGATGGACAACAATCTCATGAACCGCACACTGGACAATGCCCTCAGCGGGCAGTTCAGCATCCTTTCGGATGCCATAACCGCTTAGGAGGTACTTTGAGTTCAATTTGGAGCGCAGTCGATGTCGCTGGAACCGGGTCGGAGGTCGACCAGACATGGATCGACACCATAGGAAGCAATATCGCCAATATGAATGATGGTGTCACCCCGGGCCAGCCCGTCTACCAGGCTGAGTACGTCAATGTTGGCGAGCGGGTTCTGCCGGGCATCCCGGATGGGACCGGAGCCGGAGCTGGTGTGCAGGTGAATGCCATCGAACTTGGCCCGGCAAGCGGGCAGAACAAGTACGAGCCGACTAATCCGCTTGCTAACGCTAGCGGCGAGGTCGCATATCCGGTTGTCGACCTTGGAAGCGAGATGACCGATCTCATTCAGGCTCAAATTTCATATCAGGCCAACGCCCAGGTCATGTCGCACGCAAAAGACGCCTACGCCTCGATCCTCGACATAAAGGCCTGAGAATGATACCGGCAATTCCCCCCATCCCAACTATCGCCGCCGAGTCCGTCGGCGCCGCACAGGTCGCCGGTCCAGGCAGCGCCGGCACCTCAATGTCCAGTCCGGCATCGGCGGACTCGTTCCACAACATCCTGGGTCAGGCAATCGATTCGCTGAATGGCACAACCAGCAATGCCACAAACCTTTCGCTGGAAGCGGCGGTCGGCAAGGCAAGCGCGGTCGATGCCACAGTGGCCTCCACCGAGGCCGAACTTGCTACTCAGCTTGCCACCGCGCTGACCAGCAAGGCTGTCACTTCTCTCAACGCAATCATGAACATGCCGGTGTAGTCCTGTGGCTCTTCTACCTTTGAATCTCGAAACGCTGGCCTCCGCACGAGGCCGGGCCACCTCGGCGCTCTCAGGCTTCACCTTAGGGCAGAAGGTTACCACGGTCCTGGCGGTCATCGTGACGATCGTTGCCGGCGTGGTTTTCATGCGCTATGAATCCCGGCCCAACTTCCAACCTCTTTTCACCAATCTGCAGTCGTCAGATTCGGGGGCGGTGGTGGCACAACTGAACTCAGCAAAGATTCCCTACAAGCTGAGCGACGGAGGCGCAACCATCCTGGTCCCGGCTGCCAGCGTGGACAAGGAGCGGGTCTCGCTGGCTGAGCAGGGTCTTCCCAATTCGGGGACGGTCGGATTCACGAGCCTGGAAAAGGGTGGATTCACCACCTCGCAGTTCGTCCAGCAGGTCGAATACCAGCAGGCTCTGGAACAGCAGCTCGCCCAGACCATCGAATCAATCCAGGGAATACAGGCAGCCCAGGTGGATCTCGTGGTGCCAGCGCAGAGCGACTTCGCCATCGGCAATCAGCCCGCCACCACCGCATCGATACTCGTAGCCCTTTATCCTGGAGTCGAGTTGACTGCGGGCCAGGTCCAGGCGATCGTTCATCTCACTGCCTCGGCAACACCCAATTTGTCCGCATCGGACGTCACCCTCGTGGATAACCACGGCAACGTGCTCTCATCACCGGGAGAAACATCCCTTGGCAATGAGACGGCTCAGGCACAGCAAAGCACCGCCTACGACAACCAGCTCTCCAGCTCAATTGAAAACCTTCTCAGCAGGGTGGTGGGTGTGGGCAACTCGACGGTCCAGGTCCACGCACTTTTGAACTTCGATCAGCAGAGCACCACGACCCAAGGCCTGCAGACAAATTCCCAAGGCCAGCCAATCACGGCCAGCACCAACCAGACCACCTCCAGCCAGACCTACACGGGAACCGGCTCTCCTCCATCGGGGGTCATCGGAGCTTCGCAGCCGCCTCCGTCCGGCAGCGGAAACTACAACTCCACTTCCACCAACAGCCAGGTTACAAACGCTGTCGGTCAGGTTACCAAGACGGTCAAGCAGGCCCCGGGCCAGGTCGAAAAGACCTCCGTTGCCGTGATCCTCAATTCCGATGCCAAGACAAAGGCCACCGTGGCCCAGGTACAATCCCTGGTAACGGCGGCCGCTGGCCTCAATACAGCCAACGGAGACAGCCTGGTTGTCACAGAGCTGCCGTTTGCCAAACCTAATACGGCACAGGCGAGTGCCATGACTGCCGCTGCGGCACGGCGCCAGATGATCGAACACGCAGCAGAGGCTGCAGTGCTGATCCTGCTTCTGCTGGCCATGCTGTTCTTAGCGATGCGATCCGCACGGCGCCCCGTCTATCACGAGATCCAGGTCTCCGACGTCCCAAGGCCTTCGCGCATGCTGTCATTCGAAGACGGCGCCCTGACGGCGGGCGAACAAAGCTTCGTGCCTTCGCCTGTCACGTTGACAGGCGCTCCGGAAGCGGTGCTCTCCCAGGTCAATGCGCACGTTGGACAGCATCCTGGAGAAGTCGCCCGCCTTCTCAGGTCCTGGGCTGACGAGCGAAACGGGAACCCGGCATGAGTGCGGCCAATCCCACAGAGCCGATATCGGTTGCCGCTCCAGAGGCCAGGACTGATCCGCCCGCGGGCACAAGGTTGACTCGCCAAACGGAAATCGTTCTCACCAACCGCCAAAAGGTGGCAGTGCTGCTGGCCCAACTCGGTACTCAGCGCGCAGGTCCAATTCTGAAAGAGATGAGCGACGAGGAAGCTATCAGTCTGATCAAAGAGATGATCGCGCTTCCGAAGCTCAGCGATGAAATCGTGGTTGATGTGCTGAACGAGTTCATGAGCAGAGCCAGCCAGACCGGACTGGTTGGCCACGGCGGTGCCCAACTTGCACAGGAGTTCCTCGAGGAGCGCCTGGGGCAGGCCCGAGCGCGCGAGATCATGGAACAGATAGAGGGCCAACAGGCCGTCAGCCCATTGTCTCAACTGCTGCAAGCCGACCCCCAGCAGGCTCTGGAGATTCTTGGCGCCCAGCAGCCGCAAGTGGTAGCAGTAATTCTTGCCTACCTGCCCCCTGCCGACGCGGCAGCGTTGTTCAGCGGTCTCAATCCCGCCTTCCGGGTGAAGGTGGCAAAGAGGATCGCACAGTTGACCAGGGTCGACCCCGCAGCAGTTCGCCAAGCCACAGCCTTGCTGGTGGGCAGGCTGCGAAATCTCCGTGCCAGCGGCTCGACCACCATGGCTGGCGGTGCATTGGCGATAGCCGAAATTCTCAACCATTCGGACCGCTCCATAGAGCAGCATGTGCTGAGCGAGATTGAGATGCAGGACCAGAACCTCGCCGAGCAGATCCGGGCCAAGCTGTTCACCTTCGACGACGTTATAAAGCTCGAGGACAAGGCTCTTCAGCAGATTTTCCGGAAGCTTGATGCGCCCACGCTCGCACTGGCTATGAAAGACCCGAATCTCTCTCCTGAAGCCCTTTCCAAGATCCGCAGCAACCTTTCTGAAAGAGTCACCACCATGATCGAAGAGGAAATGGAAGTGATGGGCGCGGTGCGAAGTTCCCATATCAACGCTGCCCAGGGAACGATTGTGCACATGGCGCGCCAACTCGACGAGGAGGGGGTCATAACGATTGCCCGCGATGACGAGGTGGTTATATGACCATCTTTGGCCAATCGGATGCCCAGAACAAGCGGCTGCTTGAGCTTCGCAGGCTGAATCACGCCGTCGCGGTCACCACTGCCTACCAAAGACGCGGATCGCAAGTTGATCTGGAGGCAGAGCACTCCGAGGCGGTGCGCGAGGGCTACGAGGACGGCTATGCGGATGGGCTGGCCAAGGCGGCGATCGAATCGGCGGCGCTGAGGGACGCGGAGTCCCGGCGCGTCGAGGTCGCATTCGCAGCACTTTCAAAGGCGCTCGCAGAAGTGCACGAGATAGGCACCCGCCTTAGGACTGAAGTCCAAACGACGGTGCCGAAGCTGGCCTTCTCCCTTCTTGAAGAGCTTCTGGGCCGGGAAGCAGGGCTGGCGGCCAACCCGGGACGCGATGCCATCGCGCGGGCCTTGGCACTGGATGGAGGAAACCAGCCTGCCATCGTCAGGATGAACCCTGCAGATGTCGAAACGCTAGGCGATGTAAGCGAAATAAGCCCAGGGCGCGAGCTCTGCCTGGTTGCGGATCCCTCAATAAAATGCGGAGGAGCTCTTGTTGAGGTTGGCAGATCCACTTTGGATGCACAGCTGGACAGCGCGCTTGAACGGGTGAGGCAGGTTCTTCTTGCCTCTGGACCGGAGAGCGGGCAATGACCGGGTTGATCGACGACATTACAGCAGAGGCGCTCGCCGCGGCGCGCCCGCAGCGATATGGCCAGGTGACTCAGATGGTCGGCATGTCCATTGAAGTTGCCGGCATTCCGGCGGCGATCGGCGACGGCCTCGTGTTGATCCTCGGCGAGAGCCAGATCCATGCCGAGGTGGTGGCGCTCAGAGAAGACAAAGTCGTATGTTTGGCATTCGGCGACACTACCGGCCTGCGTGCGGGAACACGGGTGCGCGCTCTGGATGGGCCGGTGCCGCTCCGCCTGGGACCGGAGCTGCTGGGCCGCATACTTGACGGCTTCGGCCGGCCCATTGACGACGGGCCTGCAATTGGCGGATTCGACGTATCGATAGCGGGAACGCCTCCCCACCCGCTGCGCCGCGGCATCGTAAAGGATCAATTGCCGCTGGGAGTGAAAGTTCTAGACGGGCTCATCCCGTGCGGCAAAGGTCAGCGCCTTGGCATATTCGCCGGCTCGGGTGTCGGCAAATCGTCATTGATGTCGATGATTGCCCGGGGAACCTCGGCTGACATCTCGATTGTGGCACTGATTGGCGAGCGCGGCCGCGAAGTTGCGGAATTCATCGAACGGGATCTGGGCCCGGATGGCTTGTCGCGTTCGGTGGTAGTGGTCGCAACCTCCGACGCCCCGGCTGTCATGCGGATACGGGCCGCCTTCACTGCAACCAGAATCGCCGAGTGGTTCCGCGACCAGGGCAACGATGTGGTTTTGATGATGGACTCCCTAACCCGCTTCGCCATGGCCCAGCGCGAAGTGGGCCTTGCCGCCGGCGAACCCCCGGCTACACGCGGCTATCCTCCAAGCGTCTTTGGACTTCTTCCCCGGCTGCTCGAACGGGCAGGCCTATCGGAGATGGGGTCGATCACCGGTCTCTACACAGTGTTGGTGGAGGGCGATGACATGAACGAGCCAATCGCCGATACCGCCCGCTCGATACTCGACGGCCACATCCAGCTTTCCAGGGCCTTGGCCGAATCGAACCACTACCCGGCGGTCGATGTGCTGGGCTCGGTTTCCAGGGTTGCCCCGGCCGTGGCATCGGCGGAACAGTTGCGCGCCGGAGGCGCCGTGCGCGAAATGCTCGCCGCATGGCGTGATGCCAAAGATTTGATCGAAATCGATGCGTACGTCTCCGGGACAAACCCGCTGATAGACCGCGCAGTCACACTGAAGCCTGCCATCGATGACTATTGCAGGCAAAGCGTAACTGAGGTCACCGATCTGGATACCGCCCGCAATGGCCTGCTCGCTCTCGCTGAATCGGAGGTGCCAGCTTCGTGAAGAGCTACCATTTCCGGCTTGCCCGGCTGACACGGATCCGCGAATTGGAGGAAAAAGTTGCCAAGGACCGGCTCATGCTCGCATTGCGCGACCTTCGGCGTGCCAAAGCAATGGAGCTCGAGGCCAAGGCCAGGCTCGCATCCCTTGAGCCTCCCACCGGCCAAGTGACGATAGCTGAGATTCAATGGACCCAGGACCAGGCTCAACGCCTTAGCGATTCCATTCGGATCTGCCACAACAATACCGCCTCGGCCCAGTTGAAGTGCGCCGAAACCCGTCAGGCATGGAGCGAGGCAGGCAAAAAATCGAGCGTCCTTGCCCGGCTCGATGCGCGCAGCCGAAACCGGTGGCGCGAGGAGGCCATGCGCCAGGAGTTGACGGAGCTGGACGATCTGGCAAGTTCGCGTCCTACACCGGCGGCGCGGCCATGACCATCGGCTCTGTAAGCCTGTCTCAGACCGGCCAGATCCCAGGTGACGGGCAGCCCCGGCCGAATTCCAGCGTTCCTTTGAGCGCCGCCGATCAGTCGTTCGCTTCAGTGTTGGCGCAGGCTGCGAGCGAAACCGCATTGTCGGGAACCATCTCGAGTTCTCCGGCCACTTCTGCATTGGGCACAGAGATCGCTGGCGAGGCCGATCTTGCGCC
>SCQL01000063.1 GCA_004299235.1 bacterium | reverse complement strand
CAGCCACTGACGGCCATGCGCGGTAGTGGCTGAGCACGCGCCTTGTTCCCGTGTCCAACGAGTAAGCGAGGTTAGGTCATGTCGCCAGAGAATTTCATCGCCGATGAGGTCGGGGTGCCTGAGCGGATGCCGGCGTTACCGTTCCCTGCTAAGTCGGCGTGTCGACTAGGTCCAGAGTCCAGTTGAGTGCAGTGTGGTGATGTCGCGATGACTGGTCAGCAAACCAGTTTCGGGAGGCATGACTTTGACGGGTTGGCGAGTTTTCTGGATCTCGAATGCATCGATAGCTCAGGGTGTTCGACCACGGCTGCTGCGCGGCTGGGCTGATCTTGCAACACGCGAACGGTCGGTAGGTGTTCGCGCGGGTGATCCCATTTTTTTGTCGCCGGACCACCGGGTCGATGCGCGGCTGTCTGCCTACGTCCAGTCCAGGGTCTTCCGCGGTTACACGGCTGAGACACGCCGAAATCATGTGACGGACCTGCGCTTGTTCTTGACGTTTTTGTGGGGAAGAAGTGCGGGGTGGCGGCAGGCGACTCGGGAGGATGTCGAGGACTACGAGCATTGGCGCCGGTTCGCCGAATCCAATCCCTGTCGTATTGGCGGGGCGAAATGGGATCGTGAATTGTCTGCACTGGCAAGCTTTTACGCCTGGGCCACAGAATGCGGGCATGTGTCGTGCAGCCCGGTCGCGATGAGACGCGTGATCGCTCGTGACGGTGCTGTGGCCACGGTGCCTGCGGCACGGGCGAAGGATGCGCGCCGCAGTAATGTGCACTGGCTTACCCCTCGCAGCTGGCGGCGATGGATCGATGTCGGGCTACGCGGCTACACGTGCGACGGTGTGCCCGACCATGGCTGGGGTGGGCGTTTGGAGGACCGCAACGTCGCCTTTGTCCAGCTGTTGGTGACATCAGGTCTGCGGCGGGCCGAGGGCGGATCCCTTTTGACTGTTGAAGTTCCGACTCGTGAAGGGGATACGGGCAGGTACTGCCGAGGGCGAATCGCTGCCGAGGTCACCAGGGCGAAGAAACCGAGAACTTTCTACGTGGCTGCTGACGCCGTCGCTGAGGTGGAGACGTATTGCGATTCGTCACGCGCACTGGCCGTCCGCCGAGCGCAGCAGTCCAGGCGCTACGAACGCTTGGCGGAGCGTCGTGTGGTCACCGAGATCACCCGCGGTCTTAGCCCGATGGTGGTGTGGCAGTGTCCAGATGGCACCATCGTGCGGCGTGAATTCAACAGCCTGACTGTCAGTGAGCGCATGACCTTGTTCATCGAAGGTGAACATGGGCTTGAGCCGCTGTGGTTGTGGCTGAATGAACTGGGACTGCCGTTTCAGGTGCATTCTTGGGACGGCGTTTTCACCATGGCTAATCGTCGGTGCGAGGCGGTGCTCACTCCGCGGCAACGGCTCGGATTTGATCCGCACAAGGTCTATGCCCCTTATGCCACACCACATTCCGCGCGACACAGCTTCGCTCTCTACATGCTCGTGGTGCTCAACTCGTTGATGGATCAACGATACGGGCTCACGCCTGAGGATCGTCGGGACTTCCGCCATCTCTATGGTGATCCATGGTTCATGGTGCAAAACTTGCTCGGTCATGCCTGTAGGGAAACCACCGTTGAGCGTTACCTCGCACCGGTAGCTGATCTGCAACTGCGCTCCATGCTGGCCGACGCTGTCGACCCGGTGCCAGCGCCCGTGCCCGAACTGGACGCCGTATTCGCGCGTATCGCAGCCGAATCGGTGGGCATACAAGACATCGACGACTTCGGCGGGCCGGGGAGCAGCGCGTGAATGCGCGTGGTCGCCCGGCAGTTCTTCCTCCGCTCGATCACAGTCGACCACAGCCACTAGCAACCGACGGTCTGGTTGTTCACCACTACAACGGGCAGGGCCGGGTAAGGGACTACGACTTCACCACGCTGCCGGTCGATGAACCTTTGCAGCGGTCACTAGCTGCATTGTTCGCCCGCCGCTGCGTGCCGGGAACCTGGACTACCCATCGGACATCGCGCAGTATGTGGCGGCAAATCGTGCGGTTCGCCCAGTTCCTGGCCGAGCAACCAGAAAGCATTCGCGATCTCGATGACCTCAGCGCCGCCCTAGTCAGGCGTTGGCGCAACAGCATGGCAACGCTCAACGACAAACGCCCCTTCACTGAAGTCGCGCTGCTGTTGCACGAGGACCCGCGGCTACAGTGCGGTCCAGTGGCCGACGAACTTGTGCGCCGCATCAGACGAGCGCAAAGCGCCACTCAGTCTTACAGCCGCGACGAGTTTCAGGTGATCAAGGTTGCAGCCCGGCGGACTTTTCGCTCCGCGCTGGCGCGGATCGAACACAATGCTGAGCACTTGCACGGTTGGCAGCAAGGAGCATTCGTCGAAGGCAGCCCGGATTGGCTGATCGGCCACGCGCTAAGCGTTCTGGCCGATACGGGATCGATGCCCGAGTACACGATGAAGAACGCCAAAACCAAAGCGGGGGCGCATCTGCTCAAGAAGCGATATCACGGGCCGCTAGGTGGTACCAGGGCAGAGGTCACATGGCAGCGCTTGTTTTTGTCCAGGATGGAGGCGGCAGCGTTGGGGGTGCTGATGATGGCCGAATACGGGTGGAACCTGTCGGTCATCGACGGACTTGAGGTGCCTAAAGCATCACCGGATGCCGGCCACGATGGTCGCCCGACGTATCGGGTTGCGCTGGAAAAGCCCCGACGCGGCGCGGGGCGTTATCACGAGTCCAGAAATTTCACCGATGACGGTGCCGCCTCGGCGGGGCGGTTGATCACGCAGGCCCTGCAGGCGACTCGGTTTGCTCGCGTGTTGGTCGAGCAGGCAGCCCCTGGAACTGACCGGCTGATTGTTTGGCGCACCGGCAATCGTGGTCATGTGTGGGTGCGCGGAGACCGTCACCCTCCGGTGGGGAACTTCCGCTTTGGGGTGTCGTCTTTCGATGCAGCCGTATGGGCACAAGCCCAAGGATTGAGTGGCTCGCCGTTTCGTCGGGGTCGTCGAACCGTTGTCGCCCTCGGTCGCCGCGAGCCCACTCAACACTCCGAGCAAACCTTCGATCGCAGTTATGCCTTAGTGGACAAGCGTGTTCAGGCAGAGGCCGTCGAGGTGATAGCTGCGGGTGCCGAGGACGCTTGGGGTCGTGCCCAAAAGACGGTTCTTGTTGCGCAACTGCGCGACCGGCCGGCGGTGGGCGATGTCGAAACGGCGACAGCCGACTGTGCCGACCCCACGTCAAGCCCGTTTGCCAAGGGGCCCGACGAGGGCTGCACAGCCTCGTTTCTCATGTGTCTGGCGTGCCCAAACGCACACGTCCACCCAGGACACCACGCTCGGCTGGCGCACTTGCATCAGGCTTTAACGAATCTGCGCTCGGTGCTGCCCCCAAATACGTGGCACCGCGACTGGGCCCAGCATCATGGGCGCCTTGAAGAACTCAAGGTACGTCTGGGCGAACCGCTCTGGGCACAAGCGCTTTCACAACTAAGCGATGCTGACCGCGGCCTGGTCGATCAGCTGCTGCAGGGAGTTCTCGACACATGACCCTGGCTGCCGACGACGACCCATACCTGTTGCCGATGCCTGGTCCGCGCAGCCCGGTGGTGGCGCCGGATCTCGTGAAACCGATTCACGCTCATCTGAATCCGTGCTACAGCGACCCTGTGTGGTCGCTGGCTGCTCTGACGGAAAACCCCTCCGCGGTCCGGCCCAAGATCCACTGGCGAAACTGCCCGGCCGTGTTCGAGAACGAGCTACGCCTTGCCGTGTGGAACCTCATCAATGGGCAGTTGCGGCCCACCTTTGTCCGCAACCGCGGAACCAGGATGCGGACGCGCCCGTCGGTCCCGACGCTCATAACGACCGTGCGTCATTGGCTCGAGCTGGCCCAATGGCTCGACAATCGTGGTGTTCACGCCCTGGCCGACTGCGACACCAACATGCTTGAGGATTACGGCCGGCATCTGTTGACCGCCAAGGCCGAAGTGCGCTCCACTGCACTTCGGCGCCTGGTCGCATTGACCCGATTATGGGCGCTCGACCAAATCAGCCCCGCTCCAACTGGTATCGGGCGCCCGCCGTGGGAAACCGCCGGGGTCGATGATTACCTGCCAGCCCCAACTCCACTGGGTGGTGAGAATGCTGCTGCTCCGTTAGCTGAGGACACCGTGGGGCGGCTCGTGATATGGGCCATGCGCATGGTCAATGACCTGGCCGATGACATCCTTCGCGCGCATGCCGAACGTGAACGACTCATCAAGTCAATACCCGAGAGTGCGCGCCCGGAAGGTCGACAGGCAATGTGTGCCTACCTCGATGCGCTTCTGGAGTCCGGGGACCCGTTGCCTGTCCGTATCGAACAAGATCGGGTCACGCTCGTGGCCACCTACATTTGTGGTCGCAGCGGCGCCTCGAAGACTCAAATCAAGGAATATCCGCACCGCAAAAGACTATTGGCGGTCGCGGCGCAACGCCCATCGGCGTGTCCACTTGATATCTCGATCACCGGGCGCATCGACGGAACGCTGTGGCGCGAGGCGATCGACTACTTGGAAGTGTGGACGCTGTGGCGTCATCTGGGTACGGCGGCGTTTATCGTTTGTGCCTATCTCACTGGCATGCGCCCCAGCGAAGTGCTCGGATTGACAACCGGCTGTTGCCCCGACCCCGAGCCTGACGCTGAGGGCAGAACGGGGCGGTACCTGATCCGTGGCCGCGAGTACAAAACCGCAGTCGACGAACACGGCAATCACCTCTCCGCCGGCCTGGAACGCGATGCCCCATGGGTGGCAATCATCCCGGTCGTCAACGCCATTCGCGTCCTGGAAAAAATGGTTCCCTCAGGAGGGCTTCTGTTCGATTCATCGGCCCACGATCGACACAACCAGCCGACCGCCACGGGTTCAATGGTCCACAGGTCCATGCGCACCAGGATCGATGATTTCGTTGACTGGGCCAACGCGGAAGCCGCACGCCATAACCTGGCCAACGAAGCCATCCCGCCCGACCCGCACGGCAGGATAGGCCTCAAACGCTTCCGCCGTTCCCTGGCGTGGCATATCGCCCGACGACCAAATGGTCACGTTGCGCTGGCCATCCAATACGGGCATATGCGTTCGGCCGTCGTCGCCGGGCGATACGCCTCACGAGGCCGCGACGGTATCCACGACCTGCTCGACATCGAAACCGTCCGCGCCGTCGCCGATACCGTCGCCGACCTTCGCGACCACCTCGA
>SCQL01000062.1 GCA_004299235.1 bacterium | reverse complement strand
TGACGGCTGCGCTATTGTTTCGCCAAGTTGCCGCTGGGCCAAACGGCCCCGGCGCAGCATCCCGGCAGGTTGCCCGAGCGGCCAATGGGAGCGGACTGTAAATCCGTCGGCTTTGCCTTCGAAGGTTCGAATCCTTCACCTGCCACTGGACGTGAGCTCCAGGCGACGAGACCCCCACCACGGTGGGGGTCTCGTGCATTGCGGCCGTCCGCGGCGGCGGCCTCCCTCAGCGCAGCGGGTCGAACGGTCGGAGCTCGTCGGGGACCGTGCCGGTGGCGATCTGCTCGGCGAGGAGCTTCCCGGTCACCGGCCCGAGCGCCACCCCCCACATGCCGTGCCCGCCGGCCACGAAGACCCGCGACGAGCCGGTCGCTCCGATGAGCGGCAGCCCGTCGGCGGTACACGGGCGGGAGCCGACCCACTCGTCGCCGCGGTGGTCGAGGTCGACCCCGCCGAGCAGCGGACGGACCGCCTCGACGATGGCGCGGACCCGGCGCCGGTCGAGCGCCTCGTCGGGTCGGCGGAACTCCATCATCCCGGCGACCCGGAGCAGCGGGACGTCCTCCTCGCCGTACGGCGGGTCGCCGATCGGGTTGACGGGCTCGTGCAGGGGGGTGCACGCGACCCGCTGCTGCGGGAAGTAGACCGGACCGTCGGGGACCCGGTCCCCGGTGACCGTGAAGGAGTAGCCGCGTCCGGCCTGCACCCACCGGGTGACGCCGAACGGCCGGGCCAGTCGGCTCAGCGTGGCGCCGGTGGCCAGCACGACGGCATCGTGCCGGTGCCGGCCGCCGCTGCTGTCGACGACCCACGCCGTGTTCCGCTCGGTCGTGACCTCCTCGACCCGCACCCACTCCCGGAGCTTGCCGCCCCGGTCGATCACGGAGCGGGCCAAGGAGCGCACGAAGTTCGGCGGGTGGATGTAGCGCTGCCCGTGGAGGAGCACGGCGGCCCCGACCTCGGCGCTGAGGCTCGGCTGCGCCTCCTGGACCTGCGGGCCGGTGAGGTAGTCGTAGTGGACCGGCTGGCCGGCCTCCTCGATGCGCCGGAGCTCGTGGAGCAGTGCGGACGCCTCGCTCGTGGTGCGGTAGCCCGCTACGAACGGCTTGGCCCGGTGCGGGCGCGGTGTGGCCTCGGCCTCGGCGAGGTCCTCATAGGCCCGGATCGCCAGCCGGTTCATGGGCGCGTACGCCGCCATGCCGCTCTGCCAGCGCTGGGTGGTGCAGTGCCGGGCGAACCCGGCGAGGAACCGCCACAGGGCCGGGTCGAGCCGCGGCGGGACGAAGACGGGCGAGGACGGCTTGAGGACCGAGGCCAGGCCGTACCTGAGCACGTCGGGCTCGGGCAGGGGCGCGGTGAGCGCCGGCGTCAGCCAGCCGGCGTTCCCCCAGGAGGCACCGCTCGCGGCATGGTCCGCGTCGTACACCGTGACGTTCGCGCCGCGCTCCTGGAGGAACCAGGCGACGCTGAGCCCGACGATGCCGGCGCCGACGACGGCCACCTCGTGCGGCGGCGCCGTGGGCGCCGGACGGACCGCCTGGATCGCCCGCGCCGCCAGGCGTCGCCGTGCTGCTCTCGAGCTCATCGCCGTCACCTCCCCACACAGCTCACGCAGGTGCCGGCCCACGGCCGGAACTCCAGCCGGTCCGCCGGGATGGCCCCGCCGCAGCCGGTGCAGGTCCCGAAGGTCCCGTCGGACAGTCGGCCGCGGGCGGCGTCGATCTCGGCGATGGTCTGCTTCAGTGCGCCCCGCTGCACGGCGACCACGGGGTCGTCCTGGGTCTCGGGCAGGTTGCGCAGCTGGAGGTGTCGGGTCTCGGCGGCCTCGATCAACAGCGACTCGAAGTCGACGGTCGGCTGGGTGGTCATGGGGGTCCCTCTCGGTGTCTCGGGTGGAGCAGGCTGGCGCGGTCAGATGTCGAGCGCGCAGTAGACACAGCGCGGTGCCCACGGTCGCTGGGTGAGCAGGGCGAGCGAGATCGGCTCGGCGCAGTCGAGGCAGGCGCCGTACGTGCCGGCGGCCAGCCGGGCCGTCGCCGCGGCGGCGTCGCGCAGCACGTGCTGGAGCCGGTCCCGGTAGCGGATCGTGCGCTCGCCCAGCTCGTGCGGCTCCGGCAACGCCCGCAGGCGCATGCTGGCAGCGGCTGCGACGGCCTCCAGCCGGCCGGGGGCGTCGATCGGGAGCGCGACGGTGTCGTCGAAGCGTGATCCGC
>SCQL01000061.1 GCA_004299235.1 bacterium | reverse complement strand
ACGGGAGAGAGAGAGGGAGCCAAGACGCACGGCAGCAGAGTCGAAGTTGTTGAACGTCGGTTCGAGGTTGTAGGGGTTCAAGTTGTTGTATGTGCCGGTGGAGATACCGCACGAGAGGGCGCGGATCTGTTCACGGGCAAGGTCAGGGAGGAGATCGTCGGTGGAGGGGGAGGGAAAGGGGAAACTCGCGGTGTTGGCGCCCATGGCGACGGCGATGGCGAGTGCTTCGCGCACCATCGACTTGTCGGTGTACGAGCCGAGGGGTCCGTAGTCTTGGCCCTGCGAGACGAGGAGTCAGCGGGAGGAGGAGGCGGATCTGCAGGGTGCGAACGAACCTGGCACAGCCAGAAGATGTCTGTCGCGCGCAAGGTCAGCGCGTAGCAGACAGAAGAGCGTGAGAGCGAACGCACTGGGACCGACGATGGTGAACGGCGACCCGTTGAGTGTCAACTGGTTCGAGCGGTAGACCTTGGTAACGAACGTCGTAGGTTTCGGGAGCGTCCCAGTCCCCGTAATCATGCTCGTGGCGATGTAAGGCGGTGCGCAGGTCGTAGGCGTCGTCGTCGTCGCCGCAACATGCGCGCGAGTCGTCCCCGTCGTGTACTGTCCAGGCGGAGGAGTCGTCTGGCTTCCGGACGAGGTCGACGAGGTCTTTGTCGCCGCGGGAGTGGCCGAAGAGGTACTCAGAGCGTACGCGGGCGTCGTAGTCGGGATGAACGTCTCGCGCCCAGGCGGATACCGCTTCTCGATCTTGGCCGCCGCCGACGCATCGTGGTGTCGCTTCTGCCTCACCTGCTGGTCCCGCACGTCGTGCGCGTGTCCGAGTTGAGCGAACAGCGCTGAGCAGGCGAGCAGGGTCGCTGTGAAGCGCATCTTTGACGAGGTTGTTTGCCGAGAGAAGAGGGCGCGTCTGGGACGCGATCGAGGAGGTAGGAAGGAAGGAAGGAAGGCAGTGTCGGGGGACGAGTCAAGCGAGTGTGCGTGTATGAAGGAGCGAACAGGCAAGCCAGGGAGAGAAACCAGCGACGAGGACGAGCGCGACGGCGAGAGAGGATTGCTTCACGTCCGGGAGCGCCGGGGTTCCGCGCGCACGCACGACGCGATCAATCTCGCTCGCGTGCGCAGTTTGCTGGAATGCACGTCGAGAGCACCGGAAGCGACGTCAAGCGCGACGTCGGCTGCGAGGGGGCGGCGCCAGAAGGCCAGCAGGCTGCGTCGTGAGAGGCCGGCGCAGCAGGATGAGGAGGAGAAGGAGGGTGTCAAGGCGGTCTCGCAGGGCGGCTCACTCGACTGCAGTGCGTCGTCCGTGAGGCTATTGACGACGTTTGGCGTCGACTGGTACGCAGCAGAAGCCGTACAGCGACAGCGAGGTCGACGTTGCTCGATGGACTGACCTCCTGTCCGGACTCCGCTCAACACGCCTCTCCTCCTCACCGACGACTCTGCCGTGCGCTTGTTCGTGTGTGTGATGTTCTCTGGGTCGTAGAGCCCCGTCGTGTAGATCCTCCTGCTGGTCGATGAGCGAGGTGCGCTGCGGCGGTCGAGATGCTCCCGCTCCTTCCGCCCGCGAGTTCGCTGCAACTCGACAGTCACCTGCGCCCGCCGACTGCTGTCACTTGCACTCGCACACAGAGCAGAGCTACAAACTCTCAGGCAGAGTCACTCGAACTCGCTCAGGCCAACCCGCGCCTCGCCAGCTCTCTCTCTCTCTCTCGCGGTCACTTCCCACCCACCGCCCTCCCCGACACCCGAC
>SCQL01000060.1 GCA_004299235.1 bacterium | reverse complement strand
GTGCACGGACGCGTCGGTGAAGTAGGTGACCGCTGGGCAGTCGAGCTGGCCCGTGGCGCGCGCGTGACCGAGCGCCTGGGCTCCGAACGGATGCGTCGTGATGACGAGGTCGCACTCGTATGCGGCGGCAGCCACCGGGGCAGCAGCGAAACCGAGCGATCGGGTCACGAGCCGGTGCAGAGGCCGCCCGGGCTCGAGGAGCCGGAGGGTTGCTCCCCATGAGCGTGGGTGCCAACGGAGCTGCCCGTAGTACGCGGAACGCAGGATGCGTCCGAGCCGCCACGGCAGCAGGTCCACGATGTCGTGGATCTCGACTTGGCAACCGATGCCGCGCAACGCAACGGCCAGCTCACGCGCCGCCGCATTGTGCCCGGATCCGTAGCTGCCGGTGACAACAGCGATGCGCAGTGCCTGCCCGCCGGATCGTGTCGTGAGCAGCGGTTCGTTGGTCGCTGGCGCCGTTCTGATCGTCATGGTTCCGAGAATGGCCTCGCACGGATGAAGGCCAGATGAAGCGCCACCGATCAGCGGTGACCGAGCGTCGCTCAACTGCTGGTTTCCTGCACCAGCGCACCCCGTAAACGACGCTCGTGCCGGCACTTGAGGCCGGGAGTTGAGCTCGCCGGGCCGGCCTGGTCTGCGGAGACAGACAGACCGACCGTCGGCGCCCGAGGTCACCAAACGGTTTCGCCCCACGTGACCCGGAGTTGCGCCTTCATCGTCGCTTCATGTCGTCCTGCCTACGGTCAGGTCGACCCCGTCAGATACGGCGGGCACGTTGGAGGAGGCACGGTGGCAGCGAGCGGGTCAGCAGTGCTGTGGGGCGCGGCGCAAGAGGACTGGTTCGGCGCGGTCAACCACTTCGCGCGCCTTACTCCCTGGCTTCACACCCCGGCGCGCCTGTATGCCGAGTACGGGACCGTCCTGTTTGCGGGGGTGCTCATGTGCGCGTGGCTCCTGACGCGCCGCGACGGCGACCTGGATCGTGTGACGGCAGCACTCTGGGCTCCGTTGGGCGCATTGATCGCGATTGGCGTCAACCAGTTCTTGGTTGCGGCCTTCGCCGAACCACGGCCCTACACGGTCCTGCCTGACGCCCTCGTGCTTGTGTCACGCAGCACGGACTACTCGTTTCCGAGCGACCATGCGGTGATGGCGGGCGCGGTGACCGTCGGAGTGCTTTTGGCCAACCGAAAGCTCGGCGCGTTGACGGCCGGACTCGCGGTGCTGATGGCAGTCACTCGGGTCTACGTGGGTGCCCACTTCCCGCTGGACGTGGCAGCCGGTTTGGCCGTAGGTGCGATCGTGGCGCTCGGGTCGTACGGTGCCGCTCGACCTGTGTTCTCGCGGTTGGTCCTGCGCCTGTCGCGGACTCCGGTGCGGCCTTTCGTGACCGCTCAGCCCGTCGGGACATCGCGATGACCGGACTGTTGGAGCAACTTCTGTCGACGCCGGCGTGGCTGGTGCTGCTGGTGGTGTTCGCGCTTCCCGCTCTCGAGTCTTCGGCCTTCCTCGGGTTCATCTTTCCCGGGGAGACAGCGGTGCTGCTGGGTGGCGTGGCCGCCAGCCAGGGTCAGGTACCGCTGCCCGCGGTTGTGCTCGCGGGCGTCGGTGGCGCGATCCTCGGCGATGCTGTCGGATACGTCGTCGGGCGCCGCTGGGGTCGCAGGATCCTCGGTTCGACGCTCGGCCGCTTCACGAACGCCAGCCACCTGGAGCGCGCCGAACGTGCGCTGATACGCCGGGGCGGGTGGGCCGTCTTCATCGGTCGGTTCACAGTCGCCCTGCGCGTCATGATCCCCGGCCTAGCGGGAATGGCCCGGATGCCCTACCGCCGGTTCCTGAGAGCCAACGTCGCTGGCGGCGCAGCGTGGGGGGCGCTCATAGCCACCGCCGGCTATCTGGCCGGCAACAGCTGGCATACCGCCGAGCGCTACGTCACCGGTGCAGGCGTCGCGCTGACAGGCGCCGTGGTTGCGCTCATAGTTGGCCGCCGAATCATCGGTCGCCTCACCCGGCCCCGGCGCGCCAAGACCGAGGAACGCGACCGATCCGCAACAGGTCGAGGAGCCATGCTGCGCGTGGCGTGCACTCCTGATCACCCTGCGTCTCGTCTCTCATGACCTCGATGGTGCTGTCGTGAATGGCGCTGGGTCCCTCGACGTTCGCGATGGTGCGCCTCCACCCGCCGTCACGTCGCCGAGCGACTCCCGTGGCTGGGGCATCTGGTCGATCGTCGGTATCGGCGTCGCGGCGGTACTCGCGGCAGCGGCGTGGCTACCGTTCGTCGACGTCCCGCTGTCGCCAGACGAGAGCGGATTCCTCCTCCTCGCCCAGCACTGGAGCCCGGGCTCCTCGCTCTACGGCTCCTACTGGGTCGACCGTCCGCCGCTGCTGCTAGGGCTCTTCTCCCTCGCCGCACATCTGGGACCAGCCGGCCACTCGGCCGCGGGCCTCACCGCGCCGTCCGTGAAGTTGCTGGGAGCGGTGGCAAGCGGACTGGCAGTCCTATTGGCCGGTGTCGTCGCGCACGTCGTCTCCCCGGGCCGGCGCTGGACGCGTCGCATCACGGTCGTCGGTGCGGTTGGCGTGCTGTCCAATCCCCTGCTCGGGATGCCCGAAACGAACGGCGAAGTGCTCGCGGTCCCGTTCGTGCTGATCGGGGTCGTGTGTCTGATCGTCTCAATGCCACGCGGCTGGGGTCGCCACGCCTTCCTCCTCACCGCAGGGGCCGGATCTGCGGCCATGTGCGCTGCACTCGTCAAGCAGAACGTCATCGATGTCTTCGTCTTCGCCCTCATCGTGCTGGTCGCGTCTCGGGGACGTCTGTCACGCCCGGGAACGCGGATCGGCGTGTTCCTAGGTGCGAGCGGCACAGTCCTCGCAGGAGTCCTTGGTGCCGCCGCCCTCCGGGGTACGACCCCTGCTGGGTTGTGGGATGCGATAGTCGTCTTCCGACTCCAAGCATCAGCCGTGATCCACGCCTCGGCGTCGGAAGCCACCTCTGAGC
>SCQL01000059.1 GCA_004299235.1 bacterium | reverse complement strand
GCTTCCGTGATGTCGAAATGGTAATAATCTCCCTGGCCTTTTAGCATCTGTTCTATCCCTTCTCTGATCATCCAGTGGTCATCTGCTATCAATACACTTATCTTTTTTTCAGACCGGCCTTTCATCATACAGTATAATTAATAGGTTATCGGCAAAGTGATTTTAAGTTTTGTACCTCTCCCCTCGCTACTGCGGATGATAATCTCTCCTGTGTGCGATACGATACGGGATTTCATATTTTGAAGTCCCATCCCTTTTCTAATCTTACCGGGTATAAAGCCCTTCCCGTTATCCTGCAGCAACACGGAAACATGATCGGTACCATGATCAAATTCCAACATGATAACCGAGCACTGGCTGTGGCGAATCGAATTGTTGATAAATTCCTGTATTACCCGGTAAACATCCACTGCCATCTCCTTGGATAAATTTGGGAAAGAATCGTCTGACTTAAGCTGAAAAGTCACCTGGTTTGTCAGTTCGGTGTACCGGCAGAGTTCCTTTACGGCCTGGAGTAACCCGAATTCTACCAGCGTTTTCGGAAGCAGGTTGAAACAGATATCCCGCATATCAGAGATAATCTGATCCAGCGCATGGTCAGATTTTTCCAGTAGTATTTTCTCTTTAGTGTCCTTGCATCTTTCGCCGATAGAAGAGATAGAAAACTTTACGCCGGCCAGTTCCTGGCCCAGGCTGTCATGAAGATCCCGCGCCAGGCGCTGACGTTCTTCTTCCTGCGTATCAATGATGGCACGGATGACACGATTTTCGTTCTCTATTTGCCTGGTACGGTCTTTAGCAATGATCAGTATGCCGCTTTTTTTACCATGATCACCGGTCAGGTAGGAAGCGCTGATATGAACAGGTAACTGGTTACCTGCGCTTGTTTTGAAATAATAATCTTTGTGCAGCTTTTCTCCCGGTTGTTTCAGATCCCTTAATATATCTTCGGTGATGGAATCCTGTCCATCACTTGACAACTCGTCCACCTTTATGCCCAGTAATGCGTCCTTTAAATAACCCAGTTGATCATAAACCATTCGATTGGTATCTATAATATGGCCCGATTTATCCAGGACGAATATCATATCGGATACCGAATGGAAAATGTTATTAAAATAGTTCCGGGAAATAGTCACAGCTTTCAGTTCCTGCCCGACCATATTGATGCTTTCGGCAATAGCATCCAACTCATCATAGCGGTTGCTGATCTTAATGCTGCAGTTAAAATTACCGGCGGCATAAGCGCTCAAGGTGTTGATCATTTGTTTGAAACGCAAATCCACAGTTGCAAGATTATTTTTTTTCATTAACAAATTTACACAACCATTTGATGGCTGAGTCCTCATGAGAAAAAACCCGGGTCGGCATCGGAGGTTTACGAACATGGAGAAAAAAGCTGCCGAGCGCCCAGTCGAAAGGATTACAAGGAACCATAGCTGCGGCAATCAATCCCCAGGTACCTTCCGGAGAGGCAAAAAAATCCCGTGCTTTTTTATCTATTGTCATGTGGCCTTCCGACCGGATCAGCGTCGCCACGGGCTTGAATTCCATGAAATCAAGCCGGCTTTGCACGATCTGCCTGGCAATAGCAAGGTTGACTTTTAACCCTTTTTTATAGGTGGCAATCAACAGTCCGTCCCGTAAAAGAAAATGAACAAAAGGTGTGTCTGACTCGGTTTTCATAGGAGTGGGTATCAATAAGTTAAAGATGTAATGGAAAGGGCTTTCCATATTTATATGGAGACTCTATTCCATAAAGTTAAGGAATAAAAATCAATACTTATGAGGTTGTTAGTGAATCGCTCAATTCCAAATATTGCATTTTCAGGATTAAGCGTCTTGTATGCGGAAAGGAAATGCTTTTGTAGATACGGTAAGCCGGATTGTCGCCGAGGGTATGCAACATGGGATCGTGCATCTCTATACAGAGGATGAACGGTTCACAGGCAATGCCGTTACGTTGCGAGGGAAACGGGTTGTCAATTTCGGTTCGTGCAGTTACCTGGGACTGGAATTCGATCCCCGGTTGAAGCAGGCCGCGCAGGATGCTATAGAGCGTTATGGCACACAGTTTTCTGAATCCAGGGCCTATGTGTCGCTGACATTGTATAAAGAATTGGAGGAACTGCTGGAGAGAATGTTTGAAGCTCATTGTGTCATAACCCCGACAACTACCCTGGGACACATAGCCGCTATACCGGCGTTGGTCAATGATGAGGATGCAGTGATTATCGATCAGCAGGTACACAACTCAGTACAAACGGCTGTCAATCTCCTGAAACCTCGTGGCATACACGTGGAGATTGTCCGCCACAGCAGGATGGACCTGCTGGAAGAACGTATCATTGCATTACAGGCAAAGCATGCGAAAATATGGTACCTGGCGGATGGCATTTACAGCATGTTCGGAGATGAATGCCCCATCAGAGTTATCTACCGGTTGCT
>SCQL01000058.1 GCA_004299235.1 bacterium | reverse complement strand
CTGGCGGTGAACGAGTCCTTCGCCTTCGCCCCCGTCCCGCAGCCCAGTGAGCCCTTCCGCCTTTGCCAGACGCCGACCATTGAAGGCGTCAACGACTCCTGCTCATACCAATCGCGCCACCCTTTCCGCTCTAACCTCCTCCTCCTTCTGCCTCCGAATGACCCGCTCCGCATCCAGCAAGAAGTCCAAGTTCATCGTCGCCTCGACGCCGTTCATCTCAACCTCGTCGTCGCGATCCGCGTCTTCAAGTTGCGGTCCCTGCGTAAAGGTCATCCCGCGCACTTTCATGGTTGCGAAGAAGATCATTGACAGGTCTGGCCAGCGCTTCGTGAGATCGATGAGGAAGTGAGGGTCGTTCAAGTGGATGTGCGTGACGCCGGTCGGGGACTGTGTGCTGCGAGTTGAGCTGGATTGCTCAGGCGCGAGGATCCGAAGAAAGTCCTCGTTCGAGAGGAACTCTTCAAAGTGTTCGCGCTCGACGTCGTCGATCGAGAAGTTGAGCGTGAGCTTGACGAGATCGTTTGGGAGGGAAGGGGCGAAGTAGGGCAGGTATTTGAGGAAGTCGTCGCTCATCCAGATGGTGAGGAGACCGTCGGGAGAGGGTGTTGGGATGTAGCCGGGCGGCCAGAGCGGTACGTCGGCAGGTGGGTAGGGAGCGCTCGAGAGTGGTGGCGGCCAGCCGTAACCGGGAGGGTAGAGAGGGGCAGGCGGTGGTGCGGCGGAAGACGAAGACGGAAGCGAAGGGAGGGGGAAGGCGGGCGGAGGCGGCGGCAGGTCGGCCAGTGTGAGTGGTCGGCTCGGAATGTAGGTGTCGTACGCGCTGCCCACGGAGTCTGCATCGTCCCACTCGTCCTTCTGCAGCGCGGCAAAGTACTCGGCCTGCGTGTCCCTCGCCGGGTTGATCGCCTTGAGTTTCGGCATCGCATCCGGATTACCGTCGAAGCACTGCGTCAACGCCTCGAAGTTGTCGAAGTCGAGGATCTCGAGTGCGGGGAAGCGGTGGTTCTCGAACATGATGGTGCGGAGGGACGGGTCGATGTCGACTAGCTGGAGGGTGACGGAGCGAAGACGGGGGAGTCGAAGAGGAGGATGGCACACTGGTGTCTGCGGAGAACCGGTTGAGACGGAGAGGGTGATTTCGTTGCAGAAGAGGGTGCGCAGGTCTGCTCGGGATGTCAAGGTCAGCGAGCCAAGCGACGACTCGAGCGAAAGTACGCACCATTGAGATGCCGTATCTCGCGCAGGTCTACGCCGCGCATCGTCACGAGCCACACCTCCTTGATGCCTTCTCCCTCGTCGACCTCGTCCGCCTGGAGTAACCGCAGGACCGCACCCAAGTCCTTCCCAGACAGCGGTCTTCCGTTCTCCGCTCCTCCCAGCCTGACCGTCTCCGTCACGAACCCTCGTCGCCGTCGTTCAGCGACGCCCATCGCGTTCCCTGCCTCGAGCAACAGCCGGATGTCCGACTCGTCCCTCAGGACGCAGTGCCTCCACAGCTCCCGCTGCGCCCAGTCCCTCCACCTGCGGCACACGAGTGACAGGGTCCGCAGAGTCGCCGAACGCTCCTTCCAGTTTGACCAGCATGCGAGTGGGCGCGGCGAGACGGCGCTCGAGGTGAGTTGCCGGATTGCGGGTGGAGTTGGGGGCAGCGACAGCTCGAAGACGTGTTCGAGTAG
>SCQL01000057.1 GCA_004299235.1 bacterium | reverse complement strand
ACCGACGCTCCGGCTGTTTGCAGCATTTGCTGAACGAGAAGCGCAACTTGGCCCGGATGGCCCTCCGTCGCGATGATGCGTAGATGGGGTCGTGAGCGGGCCAGCAACACTCGCGCAGCGGACGCCCCGGGGAGCCGCGGCGCGGGGAGCAGACTTGTAGGCTGGAGCCAATCGCCGAAGACGTCCCGGGCGATCTGACGTTTATCGATCGAGGCGAAGACGGCGCGACGGATATCTGGATCCGTCAAGGGTCCGGATACGCAGTTGGCCAGGATCATGAGCGTCGTGCCGTCTTGGCGAAAAATACGCGCGCCGGCCTTCGCATACGCGCTCGCCGTTTCCGTCGGAGGATAGATGGCGACGTCGACGTCGTGCGCCTCGAATGCGACGAGCAAGGAGTTCCCGTCCGGGATGGTCTCGATCCGCAATTCATCGAGCGCCGCCGCACCGCGTGGACCGCCCACTGCGCGTACCAGCGTCGTGGAGCTGTTCGGCCGCGCCTGTTGGATCCGAAGGGGTCCTGTGCCGATATGCCCCGGCCGAACCAGCGGAATCGGCAGGGCTCCGCGCGGGCCGAAGAACTGTTCCGCAAAGGCCCCGAATGGGCGGTGCAGACGGACGGTCACCTCGGGCCCGTGGGCCGTGACGTCCACGACAGCGTCGAACGGAGGCGTAGAGCGGAGATCGACCCGCTTCGTCAGGCGTTGGTAGATCGTCACGACGTCGGCCCCGCGGAACGGAGCACCGTCGTGCCAGCGAACGTCGTCGCGCAGGACGTATCGATACGATAGGCCGTCGGCGGAGCGTTCCGGGAGCGCTGCCGCGAGCGCTGGGACCGTGCGACCGTCCGCCGAGATGCCGACAAGCCCGTCGGCGTATGCCCATGAGAGGATCTGGGCAAACGGAGCCGTGCCGACATAGGGGTCGGGATCGTCCACGCCATGGATCGTCGCTGCGTGCAGTCTCCCATTTGCGGCATGCGCCATAACAGGAGCCGAGAGCACGGAAGCCAGTCCGGCGAGGAAGGCGGGGCGACGCATGGCTGCGCTCTTCACGTCGAGCCGTGCTCGTCCTGCAGGCCGACACAAGGCGCGTGGACAAGAGCCCGTGCGACCGTGTGTACGTGGGAAGTCTCTATGAAGTTTGCAGTCGAGCCTCACGCTCTCTTTACCGGTCCCGGACGGACGTGACCATCGCGCAGGTCTCGTTCGGTATGCCACCGATCGACGTTGAGCGCCTCTTTAGGACCTTGCCGAAGACGCCAGGTTCCTACGATCGTAGCGTTTCCTTGGAGAAGACGCTGGCGCTCGTCCCGGAGCTTCGCCGGCGCTATGGTATCACACGCATCAGCGACGTCACGCGCCTCGACCGCGTCGCGGTTCCGACGATCTGCGCGGTCGTTCCGGACTCCGACGACGTCATCAGCAACTACAGCGGCAAGGGCGCAACGTACGAGCACGCGCTGGCCAGCGCGGTCATGGAGGCGACGGAGCGGCAGATCTGCGCGCAGTTCGATCCCCCTACCGTTAGTCTGCGCCCGTGCGACATTGGCGGGGGTATGGACCTCATGAGTCTTGGACTCAACGAAGAAGCTTGGGACCGCCCGTGCCAGTTCGTCGCCGGTCTCGACGCGATCAGTGGAGAGGGAGTGCCGGTGCCGCTGGCGTTGGTACGCTGTCCCTGGAACGGCCCGCGGACGTTCGACACCTGCTCGACCAATGGCCTGGCCTCCGGCAACAACTTGACCGAAGCCGTCTATCACGCGCTTTTTGAGCTGGTGGAGCGCCACGTATGGTCGATGACCCATGCGCGTGCGCATCTGCGCCCGCGTCTCCTGCTCGAGGCGTTCGCCCGCCGCATCGGAGTCGAGCCCGACTTTTCCTCGCTCGTGGACGATGCCGTGGCCAAGGAGATCCGATTGCCGACGGGCTGTGCGGCCGTCGATTCGCTGATTGCAGAGATCGAAGCCGCGGGTCTGAGTATTCGCGTGTTGGCGCTCGAGGAGCCGGGCCTTCCGGTGTGCATCATCGCGAGCATCCGGCAGCTCGGAGTCGATCCACCGCTCGCTCATGCCGGTCTGGGATGCTCGTGGTCACCGGAGCACGCGGCAACGCGGGCAATCACCGAGGCCGTGCAAGGGCGGCTCGTCGACTTTCAGGGTGCACGGGAAGATATGCTGCGCGAGGACGATCCCAGGACGTGTTACGGAAATCATGGGCGCCGGCGCTCAACGCTGCCGCACGGCCGCTGGTATTTCGATGCTCCCGCGCAGGTCGTGACGCTACGCAGCATCCCTGATCGCTCGTTCCCGGACCTCGGCCGGGAGCTGCGCGCGCTGGTCGATGCCGTCCACGCTGCAGGGGCGCCCCAAGTGGTCGTGGTCGATCTCTCGCTGAGCGATCTTCCGATCTCCGTCGCCCGCGTGATCGCGCCGGGTCTCGAGACCGGCATGGTGGACGGACGTATCGGCGCGGCCCTCCGGAGGGTCATCTCGTGAGCTCGCCATCCACGCGAAACGATCAGCCGCTGATAGGCCGCGGGGGTGCACGAAAGGCGTTGCTCGACGCGCTCGAGCGGGTATCGCGCGAGCGTGTGGCGGAGACGATCTCCTTGGTCGGCGTCTCGGGGCAGGGGAAGACAGCACTGCTGGCACAGCTCGCCTCGGACGCCGCCGACCGCGGACGTACGACCTTCGAGGCGGCTGCCCACGAGAGCCAGTCGAGCGTTCCGTTAGCTACCGCCCGTCGTTTGCTCCATCGGATTGTCGATCAAGTCGGGATCGAGCCCATGCGCCGGTACGCAAGCGGCCTCGAACAGGCGCTCTTCGCCCGCGACCTCGTTCTTGCGGAGCGGTTTGGCGTGGAGCAGGTCGCCGCTGAGGCGGATATTTTCCGCTTTCAGCGCTCATTCGTGGCGCTGCTCGAAGGCATGCTCGTCGATCTGCCCGTCGTCATCGTCGTCGACGACGCCCAGTGGATAGACGGCGAGAGTCTGAGGACGCTGCAGCTCGCCGCCGCCGATCTGGCAGTTTACCCGCTCTTGATCGTCCTCGCGCGGCGCCCGAGTGCCGAGGCTGAGCCGCATGCATCGGTGGCGGAGATCCATCTCGAGAGCCTCGAGCTAGACGCCGCGCGCTCCGTCGTCACGCAAGTCTATCCCGATGCCGGCGGCGCCGTCGTCGAATCGATCGTCGAGTGTTCTCAAGGACTCCCGTACGCGCTTGTCTCGCTGGCGTCGGAGGCGCGCACGCGGCACGTCAACGGCGCCGACGGGTTGCGTGAGAGCGTACGGGCCGTCGTGTTGGATCAAATGAGACGTCTCGACCCCGACGTGCAGACGTATCTCGAGACTCTCTCGCTCATGGAGCAGCCGTTGAGCTTCAAAGTCGCCGCGGTCATGGCGCAGAGTAGCGAGGTGGCGATGAATCACCTCGCGCACTTGGTGGGCTCGTTTCTCGTCGCGGAGGAAGGGAGCTTTCGCTTCTCTCACGCGCTTGTCTGCGATGCCGTACGGTCGATCGTGCGCTTTCCTGAAGCGGTCCATCAGAGGATCATGCGCGAACTGCTAGCTGAGCCGCATGCCGAGGGACAGTTTGCCGAGCGCATCGTCTACCATGCACGTGCCTGCGGCGAGGAGGACGTCGAGTACGAGTACCTCCTAAAGATCGCGCGCTCCGCGATAGCCTCCAGTGCCTGGCATACGGCCGAGGCCTGCTTCTCGCGGGCGCTCGAGGTGAGAAAGCCGCCGGCCGAAGGGCATACGGCATTCTACAATCAGTACGGCATGACGCTTCGTATTCTTAATCGGCCACCCGAGTTACAGTTCAGCGTAATCGATCGAGCCATTAAAGAAGGGCGGAACCTCGGAATAAAAGACGGGTTCGGCCCACTCGCGTTGACCCTTGTGTGGACGGTCGTGATGTATTTCCATGATTGGGAGCGGGCCAGGCACATATACGATAGTCTTCTGCAGTCGCTTGAGGACGAGCGCGATCGCTGGGACCTCCGCTCGATTTGGGCACACATTAACGCTGACCGGCTCGACACGGCGGTGGTAGGCGCGCTGAACGAGTTGCGGGCCGCAGAGTCGCCCGACCTATCGGATGCCGCTGCAACGAACTTTGCGTTCGCGGATCTCATGATGGATCAGCGGCTCCTTGGCCATCAGGAGGCGTTGGAGGCCCTCAACATCGCCCGCGTACGCGCCGACTTGAGAAACACGCACCACGGGATCGGGTGCATGATGCACGAGTTCCTCTTGAAGTTCTACGAGTTCGGCGTCAACGGCACGCGTGAGATCGTTTCGGACCGTTTGAGAGTGGCGCGGGTTCAATGGGCGCGGACAGGGTTTCTCCGCATGCTCTATTGGAGCTTGAGCCTCGAGATCGCCTGCGGTAATTTTGCCGCAGTCTTGGAGGCTCTGAGCGCTGTTGAGCTTGCAACCTCCCCCGATACATCGCGCGGCGAGATGTGTGCCCTTGCGGCGATGATCGCCGGCTTTACCGATCAGGGGACGGAGTTCGATACAGAGATTAAGCGGGAGGTTGAGCGCGCGATGCGCCTGCCCGACCCCAGCGTTCGCGACTTTCTCGTCGTAGCATGGGCGGCCGGCGAAGTGACGCGCGACGGCCGTGAAGCGACGCGGCACATCAATGCGGTTCGACCGGCGCTGGCAAGGCCCGCAACCTGGTGGTTGCCGTCGTGCCCCGCGCTCGCCGTGCTCTACGCTCAGCGCGCCGGCGACGTCGCACTGCTGGAGACGCTTGCGCAGGGTGAGGTGATTGAAGAGCGCTCACCGTGGCATAGGGCTCACGACTTACTGATGACAGGTTGGGCGTCGGACGCCCTGCGAGCCGGCAGCGGAAGACCGCGTTTGGAAGAATCCGCTGTCGTCTTCACGCGATTGGGGGCTACCTTTTACGCCGCATACGCGCGGAGCATCGCCGGGAGCGAGAGCGCTGCGGAGCGTGCGATGCTCCGAGACCTTGACGTGAGGCCTCCCGCACGCGTTGTTGGCGGCAAGAAAAAGCCGGCCAAGAGGCGCGAGGCGAAGGAGGGCTTGACGTTCAGGGAACAGGAGATCGCCGGTTTGGTTGCCGAGGGAAATACCAACCGGGAGATCGCGGTGGCGCTCTTCTTGAGCGAGCGTACCGTAGAGGCGCACCTTGCCAGCATCTTCAGAAAGCTAAACGTCACCTCGCGCGTTCAGGTGGCGAGATGGCGGCTCTCCCGGGAGTAACCGCGAGTCCGGGCTAGGTGGTTTTCTTCGTAACCACGCAGACGTTAGCGGGCTGATACATCTCGAACTGTCCTGAAGCGTGCTGGTCGAGTGCGGCGGCAAACGGCTGAAAAAGCGCATCACCCGCCTCACGAATCTTGGCGAGGTCGTCTTTGGACGGCGGGGTGGCCAGGCCGAGCAGACGTTGCATGTGCTGTGCCATCGGCGCGTGATAGTCGTCCGACGTTGCATAGGTTTCGAACGTCTTCCGCTCGTCGGGACTGGCAATGATGTGGGCGATATAGCGTGACGCGATGGATTGAGCCTCGTGGAGATCCATATGCATCCTCTTTCATCGTAGACGTGAGCTGGTACCCGATCGAAATTCGGCGGAGGA
>SCQL01000056.1 GCA_004299235.1 bacterium | reverse complement strand
ATTGCGGCACCACCCCATCGCTCACCTGCGCCACGTCCTCGACCCGGACGATCCCGCTGGGGCTGTTCTTGACTATCGTGTCGCCAATCTGGCGCAGTGTCTTCAGGCGCGTGTCCGAGATCGCCAGGTAGAGTTTGTAGTGGCCTTCGAGACGCCCCACCGCGGTGATCACGTTGGCTGCCGACAGCGCCCGGGACACGTCGGCAAGCGAGAGTCCGTAAGCCGTGAGCCGCGCGGGATCGACCGTCACCTGGTATTCCTCCTGCGCGCCGCCTACCACCTGAATGCGCGCTACGCCGTCCACGGCGGAGAGCAGGGGGAGCAACTGATAGCGCGCGAGATCGTACAGATCAGTTTGCGAGAGCGTATTGGACGTCAGGCTGTAGGCCATGATCGGGAACACCGTCGGGTCCATGCGCTTGGTTTCCGACTTGGTGCCGGGCGGCAGGTTCGGCACGATTTGCGCGACCGCCTCGTTGATCTGCGAGGTCGCCAGGCCCATGTTGGTACCCCAGCCGAAGCTTACCGACACCTCCGCCGTGCCCCGGCTGGTGGTGGAGCGAACGTCGCGCACGCCGGGCACGCGGCGCACCGCTTCCTCCACTGGCTGGGTCACTGTCAGCATCATGAGGTCGGCGGGCCGGTCGCCGGCGTCCAGTGACACCACCACGCGCGGGAAGTCCACCTTGGGGAACAAGGTGACGGGCAGCTTGAACGCGGCGATCGCGCCGCCCAGCGCCAACAACACCAACAGGAACAGGATCGAGCGGCGGTGCCCCTGCATCCACTGCGTGAACATCATCGCGCGCTCCCGCGCACCGCCATGCCGTCGCGCAACTCATAGTTGCCCAGGCTCACCACCGGTTCGCCGCTCGCGAACCCGCCCTGAACGAGCACCTGTCCGCCGTGCTCCAGGCCGGCTTTCACGTTCACGCGATGGGCCTTGCCATCGTGCACCTGGAAAATGTAGCTGCCTTGCGCGTCCGACAGGACAGCCGAGCGCGGAACCGTCCATCCCGTCTGCTGGTCCAGCTGAATTTCCGCATGCACCCGGGTGCCCGGAATCAGCGCGGCATCGGGCAGTTGCACCAGGACATCGACGAACTGCGTCTGCGGGTTGACCATGCCGAACACCTGCGTCACCCGCCCCATGCTTTGATGCCCGACACCAAACACCGGAGCAATGCTCACCGACATGCCCAGGCGCACCCGGGCGACCTCATCGGGTTCGACGCCCACCAGCACTCGCTGCCCACCGGCTCGGGCCAGTTGCATGACCGGCGCGCCGGCCGCAACCCGATCTCCTTGAGCGGCTTGTATGGCCATCACAACGCCATCGAAAGGGGCCACAAGCTGTTCCGAGGCTCGATTCGCGCCGATTTTTTCCTGGGTGCGCAAGGCGGCCTCGGCATCGGCGAGCGTCTTCCTGGCATTCGCCAGTTGCGATTGCGTGGCCAGTTGCTGGCTTGCCAGTTCGCCGACGCGCGCCTCTTCGCTTTTCGCGAAATCGACCGCCTGGCGTGCCTGCTGATAGCTCAGCGTGGACTCGGCACTGGTGCCGAATTCCAGCAGTGGCATGCCTTTTTTCACGGTTTGACCGGCGCTGACCAGCAACGCGACAACCTGGCCGGCGCGCGGCAGACTGAGGGTATGCAGAGCGCGGGTGTCGGGCGATACCATGCCGTATCCGGAGACGGTGTCGGTCATCGTCTGCTGCGTCAATGCCACGGTCTGGACCTGGACGCTGGGACTGTCCGCAGCCCATGTCGGAGCCGCGCCCATCAATACAGACAGCAAAAGCACGAGGTAACGAATCATCGACTGCTCCCCTGGTTGGTTTGTTCGGGCAGATTCGGGCCGAGCAGCGTCTCCAGGGCGATCTGCTGCTCCATCAGGGCCTCCTGCAGATTGATGGCCTCGACTCTCTTGTCCAGCAGCGCGGTCTGCAGCCGCACGTAGTCGAGGGCCACGAGATTGCCGGCGCGGTAGGCCGCTTCGGCCCGTTGCGCGGCAGTCGCAAGCTCGGCAACGCCGCGCCGGGTTTGCTGGAGTTGGCCTTGCAGCAGCGGCAGGTTGTCCAGCGCGGTCGCCACTTCGCTGTAGGCGCTGTTGAGCCGGTTCTGGTATTCGTCGAACAGCTTTTTGCGCGTTGCGCGCTCAATGGAAATATTGCCCCGATTGGCGTT
>SCQL01000055.1 GCA_004299235.1 bacterium | reverse complement strand
CCCGGTGGCGAGGGCCTCGGTGACGACGATCAGTGCGACGTCGGAGATCCAGCCGGGTGTCATGAGGTCGAACCGCTCACCGTCGGCGAGCCAGGACCATCCGTCGTCGCGCTTGTTGCTGAACGGGGGGCCGGTAACGAGCTCGAGGGCTGTGCTCAGGTCGGCACGTCCCTCGGCGCCGCCGCGGGCCTGCCCACGGGCACGAAGTCGCAGGAAGAGGTCGAGGTCGATGAGGAGGCCGTCGTCGACCTGGTAGACGTTGACCCCGTTGACCTTGGTGGCCGGGGCCTGGTCGGCGTGGGGCAGGTGGGGCTCGCCAGTACGTGGGTTGGTGCCGAGCCAGTCGCGCACGGTGTTGGTGTAGTCGCGTGCCTTGCCGGCCGAGATGCCGAACGCAGCACTGATCGCCTCCCTGGTGGCGCCGTGCTGGCGGCGCAGCGCGATGAACGCCAGGAGTTCGGTGAAGTAGGGCTTGCGCCTGTCCAGCGCCTGGCCGTGGGCACGCACGACCACCTGCCCCAGCAGGCTGAGACGGGGGCGGTCGCAGTCGGGCGAGAACCAATCGGCGATGTCCTGGTCGAGAGCCGGGTCGGAGCTCTCAACTTCTGTGCGGACGTGCGCAGGCACCTTCGGAGCCAGCGCATTGAGGTCCTCCTGCACGATCGCGCTCTCGCGGATGTAGTCCTCGTCGTTGCCCTCGAGGAGGGACGTGAGCGGTTCGTCGATGGCGTCCTCGGGGGTGTTGCGGGGCAGGGTGTGCTCGCGACGCAGTGCGCCTGAGCGGTCCGTGTAGGCCTCCCAGCCTTCGGTGGCGGTCTCGTTGACGGGAACCGGAACGTCCTCGAGCGTGTCGCTCTGTGCGTAGACCAGGGCGCAGCCGCGGGCCTCATCACTGGTGAGGCCGACCGCAATAAGGTTGAGGCCGGCGTGCTCGAGGACGACGCGGCCGGTGTTCGTCATGTGCAGGACGGCGCCCGGGGTGTTGGGGCGTTCGCCGGCGACGACGATGGAGGTTGCGGACTGACCGACGTGGTCGTTGACCAGCTGCAGCAACTGCTCTAGCTCGGCCGGGTCGCCGGCCGCGGCGTCGAGCACGAGCATCCGTGCCGGCCAGACGTCGTCGTCGACGCTGCCGGTGCGGGCGGTTGAGACGTCGGTGTCGTGTCGTGTGGCCCGGTCGACGGTGCTGACGGCGGCCGCGAGGATCTCCGCGGTTGCGGGCGTTCCGTCCGCTCCCGTGGGGTAGTAGGTGATGCGCTCGTCCATGGCGACGGTTTCCTCAGCGACACCGATGCAGTCGAGCTGCACTCGACGTGACCACGGGTTGACGGCCAGCTGGGCGGCGAGGTGGCGGGCGAAGTCGCGGCCGTAGGTGGGGTCACCGCTGATGGTGAGGGTGGAGAGCTCCTCGCAGTTGAGGAGCCAGGTCTCGCCGGTGTCGCTGGCGCCGATAGTCACCAGGAGCGGGTACGGCGGCTCGACGTACCCGGTGTCAGGGCCGAGGTCCTTGGCGTCGACGTCGGTGCCAACGTGCCAGTGGGTCTGGTCGGGGCTGCCGACCCAGGGTGCGGGGAGTTCGGCTGGTGCGCTGAGGTGCAGGGTCAGCTCGCTGTGGCCGAGCTCCACGGCCGCCAGGGGCGGCATCGTCCCACCGACGGCTCCAATCGCTGCAGCGAGGCGACGGAGGGCCTCGTGGGTGAACTCCACGGTGGCGGCGGCCGCGGCGCCGGTGGCGTTGAGGGTCATCTCGACCGGGGCGAGTTCGGGTGGCGGGGCGGCGATCGCGCGGCCCGGCGGGCGGTTGCGGAAGCCGCCACGTCGACGCGTCTTGAGGGCCATGAGCAGTGCGCCGGAGAGGAGGACTCCGCCGCCGGTGAGACCGGCGAGGATCCACGGGGCG
>SCQL01000054.1 GCA_004299235.1 bacterium | reverse complement strand
CCCAACTCCACAGAACGCCGTCATGCTCCAGCCGGAAATCATAATGCAGCCGCGTCGCATCGTGTTTCTGGATGACGTAAAGGCCGCCGGCCTTTTTGGCCGAAGGGTCTTTGCTCGAAGCACGCGCGGAGCCGGACGGCTCGCTCGTTTTCCTGAAGTTCCGCTTGCTCCTGTACGTTTCGAGGCTTGCCATGGCGATCAGGCCGATTCTCGCGGTTTGCGGGATTTCCCGCCGATGGGCTTGGCAGGGGATGAATTGCCGCTGGAAGCCGGCTTTTGCGGCTTGCCGTCACCTTCCTTCTTCTCCGAGGCGAGGCTCTTCTTCAATGCGTCGAAGAGGTTGACGACGTTCGAAGGCGGTTCGGCGGGTTTCGCAATCTCCGCCTTCTTGCCCCTGCGCTTCTTTCGGATCATCGCGAGCAGGGTATCTTCATAATGGTCGTCGAAGGTGGAAGGGTCGAACGTCATCGTCTTGCGTTCGATCATGGTCTCAGCCATTTCGACCATATCCGGGTCGAAGCCGACCTTTCCAAGGCCTTCGAACACGCTGTCTTCCTCCCGCACGGACGCGCCGTAGCGCAATGTGGTGAGGAGCAGGCCGTTTTCATAAGGCTCGACAATGGCAGGACGCTCGCGGCGGTAGAGGACGATGCGAGTCAGGCCGGCCATTTTCCGTTCCGCCATCGCGTCACGGATTACGGCGAACGCTTCCCTTGAGACCTCATCGGCTGGCGTCAGATAATAAGGCGTGTCCAGGTAAATGGCGGGCACATCCTTTTTCGGGACGAACCCCTCCAGATCGAGCGTATGGGAGGACTCGATCTGGACGGCGTCGATCTCGTTTTCCTCGAACAGAAGGAATTCGTCTGGACCGGTCTCATAGCCGCGTACCTGATCGTCTTCCGCCACCGGCTTGCCGCTTGGCTGATCGACATATTGCCGCTTCACCGTATTGCCGGTCTTCCGGTTGAGGATACGGAAGCGGACCTTTTCGCTTTCCGTCGTCGCGCCGGTCAGTTCGACGGCGCAGGTTACGAGGGAAAGCTTGAGGTAGCCTCTCCATGCGGGGCGAGGAGCCATCAGGCCAGCCTTTTCCTGTCTCTCATCTTTCCCTGCTCCTTTGGCTCCGGCGATCGCTACAAAACGCCGCCGGGAGATGGAGGTTCCGGGAAGGGGATCCAATGCTTTCCGCAAGAGAGGGATTTGATGGACACTGCCGAAATTCGGCAAACTTCGGGCCAGCCCCTTGACAGTGCCGGCCGGACTGACGAGTAACTCGATGAAGGGAAACAATGATATGAAATCGATCTATTTTGGAAAGCCGGCAGGCGCACGGAAGGCGTAAAGGGGTAAAATCATCATGACGACAATACTGGGTCCTCAGAAGCTGGGGCCGCTCACGCCTCTGGTGGGCGATTGGGAAGGCGATGTCGGCATCGATCTCTCCTACCACAACAAGGACGACGAGACGACGGAGACCAGCTATTTCGAGAAGGCCTCGTTCCGGCCCATACCGGTCGTCGAGAACGGTCAGCAGAGCATGGAAGGGCTGAACTACCAGATGACGGCCTGGCGTCACGGCGAGGAAGCCATGGACCCGTTTCATGACGAGGTCGGCTATCTTCTCTGGGACA
>SCQL01000053.1 GCA_004299235.1 bacterium | reverse complement strand
CCAGCACGCCAGCCGCCAATCCCGTGGAGGCAAACGGGGTGTGCTGGGTCGAGCCCCAACTGGTATGCGCGGTCGCCTACCGCGAATATGTGGCCGGCCGCTGGCTTCGCCACACCAGCTTCAAGGGATTACGAGACACCGATCCCGCACACATTCGTGTCCCGAGCGGCTCCTAAGCGGCTGCGACGAGCTCGCAGAATTGCGACCGGCCCGCTGTCTGTCACTCGACCTCACACGGCCCGTGCGCACCACCCGATGCTGCACACACGGATAGCAGCTGGCGCTATCATTTGGTGATGGCAAAAACAGTGACACTGCGGTTGTCCGACACCGCGTATGAAGCGGTGAAACAGTATGCCGAGGCCGACGAGAAGTCGATGAACGCCTGGATTGAGACCTTGCTCGACGCCGAGGACATGCGGCGACGATGCCAGGCTCATGACCGATGGATGCAAGCGCATCCCCAGGCGGGGGCGTTCAGCGAGGCGTGGGCCGACCGCAACCTTGAGGAGTTAACGACGCGTTGACGTCGCCGCGCCGAGGGGACGTGTGGGCGACGGGCACGGGTGTCGACGTGCTTGTCATCTCCTCGACCGTCTACAACGAAATTCCTAATGAACCGACCATCATCGTTGTGCCGATCTTCGACCACGACCCCGACACTGGGTTCGGCGTGCCTTTGGACGACGATGCCTGGGCGGCCCCTGGTTTAGTCACCAGCTTGCGTAAGACGACTCTCAGTGAGTTTCGCCGACGCGCCAACGTCCAGGCCCTGACCGATGTGAACAACATGCTCTTCAGGATCCTCGCCACACCGGATCGATAGCTCGACAAACATGACCGTCGTATCTCACACCATCCGGGACACCGCCCGGGTCAACGACCACATGACCTGAGGTGGCGCAGCCAGCCGGCACGTCCCGCGCGGCGCCCAATCGTCTATTCTCGCTGAATCTGGAGGCCTGTCGCTCAACTCTGATTCCACTGATACAATCGTATTACTTGTAATGCGTATGTATTAGGCGAGGTCGCTGATGGAGGACGGGCCGAACCAGCTCGCGACGCGAGCTCGGATCTTGCGGGCGGCGCTCGACAGCTATGTCAGCGCCGGGACGGCCACTCCATCGGTGCGCGCCGTCGCCGCTGCGGCCGGTGTATCCGCCGGCTCGGTCCAGCATTTCTTTCCTTCCCAATCGGCACTGAGGGCGGCGGTTAACGACTACGTCATCGGTTTGGTGGACCGCGCGTTCGGCATCACCCTGACGGGCGAGTCCGATTCTGCGGTGGAGGCGACGCTCGATACGAGGCTCACCAATTTTTATGCCACCTATCCAGATGAATGTCGTTATCTGGCAAGGACATTGATCGGCGGAGACGAGACCGCCAGTGAACTGTTCGCCGCGTTGATGCGATTGTCTGAGCGGCAGTGGCGACAACTCAATGCCGACGGCGCACTTCGCCGCGACGTCGACTTGACCTGGGCAGCGTTGCAGGTCGTCATCATCAACATCGGAACTGTGCTCCTCGCTCCGATGATCGGCGAATATCTAGACGCCCCACTGTCAGACCCGGCGGTTCTGGCGCGCTGGCAACGCAGCCAGACAGCGCTTTTCACCGGTCTGTACGCCGACAACGATTATCGGGAGGACGACAATCATGCGGACAGCACCTCAGCGACGCGTCAGCGTTGAGCACACTATCGCCGCCGCCCCCGAGGTCATCTTCGCTGTGCTGACCGATCCTGCCCAACATGCCGCCATCGACGGATCGCGCACATTGGTTGAATGTGGCGCTCACAACGCCTCGGGCCCAAGCACTTTGAAGCTAGGTTCGACGTTCTACACCACGATGCGCCGCCGGCCGGCCAGCCTGCACACGACCGACCTCGTGCAGGCCACGATCGCGACGGCCCAGCGGGGCCAGATGCGCAACGTTGTGGTCGAATTCGTCGAAAACGAGCGAATCGCCTGGCAGAACTTCAGGCACCACATCTGGCGGTACGAACTGCAACCGGTGAGCGACTCTGAGGAGAATCGCACCCTCGTGCGCGAAACCTTCGACTACGCCACCAACATCTGTCCGCCCCTCTTGGAGATCGCCGGCTTCCCCAAGCACAACGCCGCCTCGATGAGGGCAACCCTGCACAACCTTGAGAGTCACTGCGAAAGGCTTTGATCCAGTGAGACTGCCCCAACACCGATGAGAGCTGTCCATTCTCATTGAATCTG
>SCQL01000052.1 GCA_004299235.1 bacterium | reverse complement strand
CGGGCGGGCGACGGCGGTCCGGCTCGCGCGCGACGGCGCGAAGATCGCCGTGAACTACAAGGGGAACGTCGACGCGGCGGAAGAGACATCGCCCTGGACGAGCGCGGCGCTCGAGCCGGCGCCTTCCACCAGACGCTTCGTCTCTTCCGCCGCGTCGACGTTCCCCTTGTAGTTCACGGCGATCTTCGCGCCGTCGCGCGCGAGCCGGACCGCCGTCGCCCGCCCGATCCCGCGCGACGCGCCGGTGATCAATGCCGTCTGGCCCAGGAGCGTGCTCACCTCAGGACAGGCTAAACGAGGATTCGATCCGAGGAGGAGCGGCTACGCCCTGACGAAGATGAGGGACGCGTTGTGGCCGCCGAAGCCCATGCTGTTGGACAGGGCCGTGCGGATCTGCTTCGCGCGCGCCTGGTTGGGCACGTAGTCGAGGTCGAGGGCCGGGTCCGGCGTGGTGTAGTTGATCGTCGGCGGCACGCAGCCCTCACGCAGCGCGAGCAGGCACGCGATCGCCTCGAACGCGCCGGCGGCACCGAGCAGGTGCCCGCTCATCGACTTCGTCGACGAGACCATCAGCCGGTAGGCGTGCTCGCCGAAGACGTGCTTGATGGCCGCCGTCTCCTCACGATCGTTCGGCTGCGTCGAGGTGCCGTGCGCGTTGATGTAGTCGATCCGCTCTGGACCGAGCCCGGCCTGATCGAGCGCCATCCGCATCGCGCGCGCGTTGCCCTCGCCTTCGGGTGAAGGCGAGGTGATGTGATACGCGTCCGCGGTCGCGCCGTACCCGACGAGCTCGCCGTAGATCCGCGCACCGCGTGCGAGCGCGTGCTCGCGCTCCTCGAGCACGACGACGGCGCCGCCCTCCGAGAGGACGAAGCCGTCGCGGTCCTTGTCGAACGGTCGCGAGGCGCGCTCGGGGTCGTCGTTGCGGCGGCTCATCGCGTGCATCGTCGAGAACGCGCCGATCGCCAGCGGGAGCACCGCGGCCTCGGCGCCGCCGGTCACCATGACGTCGGCCTGGCCGCGCCGGATGATCTCGCCGCACTCGCCGATGGCGTGCGAGCTCGACGCGCAGGCCGAGACGTGCGTCAGGCTGGGGCCCTTCAGGCCGAACTGCATCGAGGTCTGCGCCGACGCGGCGTTCGCCATGAGCATCGGCACGAGGAAGGGAGACAGCCGGCTCGGTCCGCGCTCCTCCATGAGGACGACTTCCTTGATGAGCGTCTCGAGGCCGCCGACACCGGTCGCGATGGCCGTCCCGACGCGCTCCGGATCCTTCACGGTCTCGAGGCCGGCGTCCGTGAGGGCCTGCGACGCGGCGGCGACGCCGAAGTGCGTGAAGCGGTCGGTGCGACGCACCTCCTTGCGATCCATGTAGGCGGTGGGCTCGAAGCCCTGCACCTCGCCGGCGATCTGCGTCTCGTACGGCGCGGGGTCGAACCGGGCGATCCGGCGGATGCCGCTTCGGCCGTGGGTGAGCGCGTCCCAGTTGCTGGCGACGTCGAGCCCGAGCGGCGTGACCGCGCCGACACCGGTCACGACGACCCGCCGCGTCATCGCGCGGCGACCGCCG
>SCQL01000051.1 GCA_004299235.1 bacterium | reverse complement strand
GTCGCGGGTCACGGATCAGGCGGTTGTAAAACTGCTTTCGCTGTGGCTCAACGCCGGGGTAATGGAAGATCTACAAGTCCGAACGGTGACGGCTGGCACGCCGCAAGGCGGCGTCATCTCGCCCCTGCTCGCTAACCTGTACCTCCATTGGCTCGACCGATATTGGGAACGCAAAGCCTTCGGGACACGGCCACACGATGCTCACATCGTGCGGTACGCCGACGATTTTGTAATCCTCTGCAACCGACGGCCCGAGTTCTATCTCGGAGAGGCTAAGAAGGTCTTAGATCGGCTGAGTCTCACGCTGAACGAGCAGAAGACGCGGATAGTCAACGCCAACGACGAGCCCTTCGATTTCCTCGGCCATCGCTTCGCGGTGCAACCGTCCAAACGGAGCGGCGAACGCAAGACGTTCTACTATCCGGCGCCCAAGTCAATGGCCTCGGTCAAGAGGCGGCTCCGCGATATCGTCCGTGGTGGGCAACATTGGGACCTCCCCGAACTCATCAGGAAACGGGTCAACCCGCTCCTACGGGGTTGGGGGAACTACTTCAAGACCGGCAACTCTCGAATTCATTTCAAGAGCATTGACAGCTACGCGACGTACATTCTCACGATCATGCTTCGGAAGAAGCACAAGAAGCCAGGCAAGGGATGGAGGGACCATCCGCCTTCATGGTTCTACGACTTCCATGGGCTGGTCAAACTGAACGGTCTCGTGGTCGTTGGTAACCCCATGCAACGGTACGCCAAGCAGGTGCCGTCATAATGCGCCGCCGGACGAAGACAGTCGGAAAGCCGTGTGCGGGAAAACTGCACGCACGGTTTGACGAGGGGTCCCTGGGGAGATCACTGCTCAAACTTGGGACCTACTCTACAGGCGGGCTTCGGCCCATCTACTTCTCTGGACCAAATCTTGAGCCTTGAAACTCCCGTGACATTCTGAGCTTTTCGAAGGAGGACGTTTCGCAACCAAAGCGTGGCGCTCGCGAGCGGCACGCTTTCTTTCTAAGGAAGTGTAAAGCGTTCGACCGCGTTCATGATGGATTTTTTTACGGCGTCGTGCGAGCGATCAGGGCTCAGCGATTCGGGCGAGACGCGATGTCCGGTCGTTGACAAGTTGAGAATCAGCACGAGGAGATCTTCGGGCGCAAAATCGCTTGTGATCGCGCCGGATTCTTGCGCTTCACGAATTGCAGCAATCTTTGCCTTCGAGGAACGCAAAGAGCTTGGGTGCGGAGCGTCGGTGCCGCGTTCCATCGCGTACCACGTTGCGATTCGCAGCACTTCGGGGTGTCTGCGGTAGCGGTCGTACAGACGACCGACGTATCCCGGCAAGTCGTACGCGTCGATCGGGACCTCTTCAATCGTCTGCACGACCATCGCATCGTACACGGCGTCAAAAAGGCTCTCTTTGCTGCCGAAGTAGGCATAGATCGCCTGCTTGTTTACGCCGGCAGCCTCCGCAATTCGATCCACGCGCGCTCCTGCAATCCCGTATTTCGCAAATTCCTTAGTGGCCGCGGCCAACAGTCGCTTCCGCGTCTCTCCAGAACTTCTTGGCATGATGGCATTACTTTCGTGCGCAGGTTGAAACGAATTTCTTCGGCGTTGTGAACGTGACGCGCGCCGCGGTGCGGGTGATGCATCAGCAGCGCAGCGGTCACATTATTCAGATTTCGTCGATAGGCGGGCGTCACGCGACACCTGGACCTGTAGCATACCAGTCCGCAAAGTGGGCAGTCGGAGGTTTCTCGGAGGTCGTAGCGAGAGAAACAGCGCCAGTCGGCATTCGCGTGACGGTTGTCGAGCCTGGCGGGATGCGCACCGAGTGGGCTGGATCGTCGATGCGCATCGACGACGTCTCACCCGATTATCGTGCCACGGTCGGTGCAATGGCTGCGAACTTGCGGAACAATAACGACATCATGCGTGGCGATCCCGACAAAATAGCGCAGGTGATTTTGCGGATCGTCGCAGAGCCGAATCCACCGGTACGGCTGCTGTTGGGATCGGACGCCGTGGCGGTCGCAGCTGCCGCAAACACTGAGCGCCAACGTGTAGACGAGCAGTGGCGCACCGTCAGTCTCTCAACAGACTTCGACGGCCTTACACCATTTCACGAGACGTCCGTAGCGCAGATCGTTACGACTTCGTAGTTTGCTCCTTTCAATGCAAAGGTTCCGTAGTGCGGCCCAAGCCCTGCCCCGACGAGACGGGAGCATTGGACGTTCCAAGGACGAAGAGTGACTGATAGCAGCTGACGCCTCGCGTTGCGTAGGCTGGTGACTGCACTACGTTGGCGCAGCTAGTTGCAACTGAAGCGATCGTCATGAAGTTGTGATATGGAGCTTGCCTCATCTAAGCACCGGTCTGTCAAATCGTGTGGGAGTAGAGAGTGGTAAGGCTCGGCAGCGGAATCTTCATGCCGGAGCTTGCAGCGCAGTGCGTCAACCTCTTCGGTGCCGACGTTCACGGCCACGCCGACGAGGTCATGGATATTCTGGCGCGGCGCTCGATTGGCGCGACCCTGCGCCGGTCGTCGGCGGGGAGCCTTCCGTTCGCGGATGCCGTCATGGATGTGGTCGTCGCGGCCAGCACGCTTGAGTTCGTCAAGGACCTTTCGGCGATGAGCGCCGAGATCGCGCATGTCCTCAAACCGGTCGCTGGTGATGGTCGTGCCGGGAGAGAACCTCGCGCTCGACGTGGGCTTGCGCTTCTTAGCTGGAACGAGCGCCAGAGACGAGTACGGCGACCCGCGCAAGAGCGTCGTTTCCACGCTGCTCCGGAACCTGATCGTCGAGACGGATGTGCGCTTTCCCCGCGCGCCGATCGGCATTCCGTTGCCTATCTATCGTGCGTTTCCGTCTTCGCCGACCGTGATGCGCCCGTAGCGTTCTGGGCCAAGATGTTCCTGCATCCACTTTCTCAGGGCTTTGGGTGGAGCATGATTCGATTGTAAAGCGGCCACGCTCCGGCTGCGGGCGAAGAGGCAGTTCAGATTGCTGTACGATCCCACTTGTGGGCGCGGCTACGGCCGAGGAGTTGCTTGGCCGATTGCCAAGTACCCCACGCCCCGTCTCATCTGCGGCGCCGCTCGCGGCACGTCAAGGAGTGCAAAGACAAGAGATGTCCACCGAACTGCGTGACTTCCTCGTGCTTCCGTACAGCGAGCTCGAAGACCTGAACTTGGTCGCCAAGCAACAGCGCATAGACCATGTGCCGAGCGACCAGCTTCAGGAAGAGCGGCTCAAGTACTTGACGGACGAGAAGCGCATCAAGGCGGTAACCGTCCTGTTTAGCGACCTCGAGGGCCGTCTGCACATGTTGGACTACGACAAGAAGTTCTTGCTCAAGTCCAACGATAACCTCACCTTCGACGGCTCCTCGATCCGCGGCTTCACCCCGCAGCGCGAGAGCGACCTGCGCCTGTCCATCGACTGGAGCGCCTTCTACTGGGCGCCCGCCGACATCTTTGGGCCGGGGAAGATCTTGGTCTTCGGCGACGTGCTCGACCGCGACGGCTCGCCGTTCGACGGCGACGTCCGCGGCAAGCTCAAGAAGCTATCTCGCGACTACTTTGAGCGGGACGGATACACGCTGAATGCAGCTAACGAGATCGAAGGCTTCCTCTTCCAAGGCTTGGATGCGGAGCGCCGCTATCACGAAACGGGTACGTTCGAGTACGTCAGCACCGGTGGTTATTATCACTCGCTGCCCAGCGACCCGCTGCGCATGTTCATCGACACGGTGGCCGAAGTGCAGCGTGCGATGGGCTTCCAGAACGAGAAGGACCATCCCGAGGTCGCGCCTTCGCAGTTCGAGATCAACTATGGCTACGGCGAGGTCGTTGCC
>SCQL01000050.1 GCA_004299235.1 bacterium | reverse complement strand
ACTGTAGCATATGCCTATCCGTTGCGCTGCGCGAGCGCGCTCCACAGCCCCCGTCTCATGTCGGGAGCGGCGACCATCGCGGCGTATCTCGGGAGCTGGTGGGTCGCAGCGCCCATGCTCGTGGTGCCGCATACGACGCTCGTCGCGGCCATCGTGGCTGGTGGGATGCTCGCCTACGGAGTGGGGTACTTGCGCGCGTGGTCGTATCTTTGGCTGCGCCTCGGCATCTGGCACGACGCGCAGCTCCTTGCCGCCGCGGCGGAGCCAGAGGCGTGAGCATCTGGCGCGCCTGGCTCCGGCGCCAGGCGGCTCCACGTCCGCCGGACCCGGAGCCTGAGCCTACAGGCCCGCGTATCACGATAGGGACGGCCACAGGTCGCCTACGGGCACGTGGGCACGGTTCAGCTCTTCGTGATGGCGACGTCGTGCGTATCGACGAGGAGAGCGCGTATGGCGGCCTGCTGGCGCTGGGGCCAATGGGCTCTGGCAAGACGCGCGCAGTACTCCAGCCGTGGGCCGGCTGGTGGCTCCGGGATCCGACCGCGGGGCTCTTTGCCTATGGGGTGAAGCCGAACTGGTCTGCATCCCTCGTCGCGATCGCGCTTGCGATGGGACGAGAGCCGGAGCAAATCCACGTCGTCGGGCCGGGCTACGCTCCGTGGCCGCTGATTCGCGGCCTGGAACCAGATAGTGTCGCCAACTTCGTTCGCGAGGCGTTTCGTCGTGAGGGCGCGGCCCATGGCGGCGACCAGTTTTTCAGCGACTCCGCAACGAACCTCGTACGCCGTGCAGCGGCGATCCTCTACTACTCTGGGCAGTACCTCGTCGCCGATACGTTATCGCCCACGGGCGATGTGGTGCGACCGCGTACGCTCGGCTACGACCTGGAGTCGATCAGTGAAATCGTGCATGCCACCGGCGAGGATGCCAACACCATCGCTGCTGCAGTGCGCGCTCGCGCGTCGGGATTGGAAGGGGAGGCTGCGGAGGACCTAGAGGCTGCACTAGCGGGGTATGAGCGGCTGACGAAGGATCTGCCAGAGAAGACGCGCGGGAGCGTTGTCGGGCAGATCGACACGGTGGTCGAGCCATTCCTTTCGTCGCGCGCGCTCCGCACCGCATTCTGCTCCAACGAAGAGTTTGATCTAGAAAGTGCGCTCGTGGACGGCGGCGTGGTCGTGCTCGACGTTGACCTCGGGCGGTACGCCGCGGCGGCGCGTCTCGTATATTTGCTCGCCTTCGAGCAGATGCGGCGGCTCATGATTCGTCGGATCGACGACGAACGACAAGGGCATGAGCTCGATCCGGTGGCCTTCGTTGCCGACGAGTATGCCGAGGTCGCGACGGCGGCGCATAAGAGCATGTGGAGGCTTTGCCGAGAGGCCCGAATTGCACCAGTGATCGCGTATCAGCTGCACAGCGACCTACGCTCCGTTGTCGGCGGGAAGGATGCCGCCGATGCGCTGGTTGCCGGCATGAGAACGAAGGTGCTGTTCGCTACAGACGACGAGGCTAGCGTGCAGCTCGCAGCCGGTGCGCTTGGCCAAGTGGACCGTGAGTACGAGAGCACGTCTCGCTCGACATC
>SCQL01000049.1 GCA_004299235.1 bacterium | reverse complement strand
ATTTTGGCCGCCATTCCTTCATTCGTTATCGACGTGCTCTTTGGAAGCAGCTATTTGGGTGCAGCGAATACTGTGCGAATATTGGGCATTGAAGCTGCTGGTTTGGGAATGCTCTCGCTCCTTATATACCTTCACTTGGCTAGGGAATCACTCGATTCGCTTTTTGCATGGATCGGAGCCGCAATTGCTTTTATCGGGATAGAGCTTTTCCACGGATCAATTGTTTCGATTGCCTTCGTAATGCTGATCTCCGTAGCTTTTGCAGCCAGCTTGTCCTTAGCTGGAGCTGTACATGCTCTACTGCGGGATCCCTTGATCGAGGACGTGGATTTTATAGAAAAGCATCTGTTCCATCCGGTCGATAAAGACGCAAAAGGACTGGATCTAAGTATTGTGGTGCCTTATTACAATCCAGGCGTCGCTCTGAGCAAACATATTTCGGCGCTAGTGGAAGTACTGGATAAAAGCAAACTGCGTTACGAAATAATTGCCGTATCGGATGGTTCGACAGATGGTAGCCCGGATACCTTGACGGACCTTTTCCCCACAGTCCTTAGGAATACAAAATTGCCCAAAAACTCTGGTAAGGGTCAGGCGCTGAGAGTTGGGTTAATGCAGGGCAGAGGTGAGTTTCTCGGTTTCATCGACGCAGATGGCGATATCCCTGCGATGGAACTGATGGGAATTGTTGAGGTGATTAGGGCGTCTGAGCCTGATATTATTACCGGCAGCAAGCGGCATCCAAATTCTATGGTCTATTATCCGAAGTTGCGGAGAGTCTATTCATGGGGTTACCAGCAGCTGATACGTACTCTTTTCCATCTTTCGGTCACAGACACCCAAACAGGATTAAAGGTGTTGAGAAGGGAAGTTGTTGCCAACGTTTTGCCCCTAATGGTTGAAAAGCGCTTCGCATTTGACTTAGAGTTTTTCGTTGTGGCCAGGCGCCTTGGCTATCGAGAAATTATTGAGGTTCCTGTAATTATACAGCGCAGATTTACCTCAACTATCTCAATTAAAGCTGTGCGTGGAATGTTAGTCGACACTCTTGGAATCTTCTATAGGCTGAATGTTCTTCACTATTACGATAAGGTTCGCAGTCAAGCGGCCACTACTAACGATACAGGCAGTTCTGCTGGCGTTGCGTCCCCGGCACCTGACGTTTCTCACTTGCCAACGTGACTTGCTCTATTACATTTCGGTTCAGTAATCTACCTCGTGTTACAACTTAGACTGAGGCAATTCTCTCCTTGAAATAAGCGATAGTCTGCGGAAGGCCATCCTCAAGTGCGACAACAGGTTGCCACCCAAGTGTGTTAAATGCCAAATTGATGTCTGGCCGTCGCTGTTTTGGGTCGTCCTGCGGGAGTGGGCGAAACGTGACCTGAATACCTTCGCCAATGAGCTCCCGAATCAGTTCGACCAATTCGATGATTTTGAATTCATTTGGATTGCCTAGATTGAACGGACCAGTGAGATCGGCTGCGGAGTTCATTACGGATATCAACCCTTTCACCAAATCATCGACATAACAGAAACTTCGAGTCTGCTGACCCGATCCATGGACAGTCAATGGCTGGTTGGTGAGTGCTTGTGTTATAAAGTTGCTGATAACACGACCGTCATCCGGGCGCATATTAGGTCCGTAGGTGTTGAAGATACGAACAACTTTGATTTCCACCTGCTCTTGTCGCATATAGTCAAAGAAGAGTGTTTCTGCAACTCTTTTGCCTTCGTCATAGCAGGAACGTATTCCGATAGGATTCACGTTTCCCCAGTAGGTTTCACTTTGCGGGTGTTCCAAAGGGTCGCCGTAAATCTCGCTGGTTGAGGCTTGGAGAATTCTTGCGCCACTAGTTGCGGCAAGTTCAAGAAGGTTCAGAGATCCTAGCACACTGGTTTTTGTGGTCTTGATGGGGTCAGATTGGTAGAAGGGTGGGGAAGCCGGACAGGCCAAGTTGTAAATTCGGTCAACTTCGATCTGGATATGATCAGTAATGTCACTTTCAATGAAGGAGAATCTAGCGTATGCCTCAAGTACTTGCACATTTCTGATTTGGCCAGAGGAAAGATTATCAAGACATATGACTTCTTCACCCTTGTCGAGCAGGGCCCTGCACAAATGCGAGCCGATGAAGCCAGCTCCCCCAGTCACAAGATTACGCAATTCGTCCGGCTTCCTTACGTCTCTAAGAATCGGCTGTCATATTCGAGATCAAACAAGTTAGTTGCAGTTCCTTTGGTCTGGGGAGTTGCTCGCAGCGGCCTGCCGATCGAGAAGTATTGAAATCCCATGGTGAGCAGCTTGATAGGGTCCCACTGATTTCTGCCGTCGAACACGATCGCCTGATTGAGGGCACGTGAAATCTCTTCGAAGTCAGGTGCCCGGAACTCTTTCCATTCTGTGACTAGAATGAGAGCGTCTGCACCCCGGAGTGCCGAGTACTTGCTTTCGTGGAAATAGACTTTTTCAAGATCGCTGAAAATGTCAGTGGCAGTCGGGATCGCCACTGGATCATAGGCGTGTATCTTCGCTCCTGACCTGTGCAATGCTGTAATCAGAGGAATACTGGGGGCACATCGCATATCATCCGTATCCGGTTTGAACGAGAGACCCCAGACAGCGAAGGTCTTGTCAGCTAAATGCCCGTTGAAATGTGAATGAATTTTTTCGAAAAGGCTATTCTTCTGGCTCTCATTCACCGCATCGACGGATTTAAGCAATTGTGGGTTCAGTCCAAGAGATTCAGCCGTGTGGATCAGTGCATTCACGTCTTTTTGAAAGCAAGATCCTCCGTATCCGCATCCCGCATATAAGAAAGAATGTCCGATCCGCGGATCTGATCCTACACCATGTCTGATCTGCTCAATGTCAGCACCAACTCGTTCCGCAATTCGAGAAATTTCATTCATCAAGCTGATTCTTGCAGCTAAGAATGCATTTGCGCTGTATTTGGTGAGTTCTGCTGAAGCTATATCCATTTCTATAATTATGCTTTCCCGCCGCTGAAATGGTGCGTACAGTTCTCGCATTACTTCGAAAGCGGCCGGGTCATCAGCACCAACGACGATACGGTCTGGTTTCATGAAGTCGTCAACTGCCGTGCCTTCTTTTAGAAACTCTGGATTTGAGACGACACGGAATGCGATAGCTTCACCGCGCCTATCCAATTCGGCCTGGATTATGTCCCTAACCCTTTTGAAGGTGCCAACGGGTACAGTGCTCTTTGTGACGATTACCTTGGTTTCTTCAGAGAATTGGCCAATTGCAGATGCAATGTCGAAGATGGCACTGAGGTCTGCAGAACCGTCTGATTGGGGGGGAGTGCCAGCAGCTATGAACAGAATGTCACCAGATGTGACTGCTTCTTTTTGGGAAGAGGTGAACAAGATTCGATTTGAATCGACATTTCTTGCAAGGAGCTCTTCGAGCCCGGGCTCATAAAAGGCAGCCTTGCCCTCGCGGAGCTTGTCGATCTTTGCTACGTCAAAATCCATGCAGGTCACTGTGTTACCGATCTCAGCAAAGCCGACTGCGGTTACGAGCCCGACATAACCTGCTCCAAATACGGATATTTTCATTTTTAGCCTCTTTATCAAATAAGTGGGATTGTATCACCACTTGTCCTGTCTAAATGCCATGGCGTGCGATAGCCTGTCCGTAAGTACCCGCAGAAGACCTGTCCTTTATATACCTCACGCCCTAAAGAGCTCAAATGGGATTCGTAAATTGTTCCCTGATGTGTGAATCTTCGGGCCATATGTTCACGCCAAACGAACGTGTAGCTCTCTGGAAACAGCAAGACGAGGGACCTCCTTTGGGAATCTCGGGGTTCACAAGGCAGGATCTGTTACTTTGTAGCGCCAATTGAAGATAACGTTGATGATGCTTGCTGTTTTACCGATGCTGAGACATTTGGCCCAGTTAAAGCTTTAAATATTTTCTCGGCGCTAACAACATCCCCTGAACGTAGCAGGACTTCGCCGATCTGGTACTGATCTTCC
>SCQL01000048.1 GCA_004299235.1 bacterium | reverse complement strand
GAAGTCGCTGCTCAAGGTGCAGACCTGGCCCGACTGGGACCCCCTGGGCGGCCTCGGCGCCGAAGACGTCTCCGACGCGGCGGTGGCCACTGTGCTCGCCTTCCTCGGGATCTTCCTGTGGCTGGCCGCCATCGGGCACATCCTGGTCTACCTCGCCCGCGCAGCCTCGCTGCTGGTTCTGACCGCCACCGGCCCGCTGTCCGCAGCCGGGTTGGTCTCGGACTTCACCCGCTCCTGGTTCTGGAAAAGCCTGCGCTGGTTCCACGCCGCGGCGTTCACCCCCGTGCTGATGGTGATGGTGCTCGGCATCGGTGTACAGATGTCCAGCGGTGTCGCGGCCCACCTCGCCGACGGCGCGGAGAAGTCGGTCGGCACCGCACTCCCCGCGGTCATGCTGATCCTGGTCAGCGTCGTCGCACCGCTGGCGTTGTTCAAGCTGCTGGCCTTCGTCGACCCCGGCACCCCCTCGGGCGCGTCGTTCCGGCAGGGCATGGCGATCCAGGGCGGCCTGCAGGGACTGGTCGGCGGCGGCGCGTCCGGTGGCGGCTCCTCGGCGGCCTCCGCGATGGACCCCAGCGGCCGGTCGGGCGGCGAGCAGAGCGCCGAGGCGTCCACGGGCGACCGGTTCAACAAGTCCACCCAGGGCTTCCTGGGCAGCTTGGGCCCCGTCGGCCAGGCGATGTCGACCGGCATGGGCTGGATCAACAGCGCCGGCGCCAAGGCCACCTCGCTGATGTCGGATGAGTCCAACCAGGCCGGTGTCGGGCAGAGCACCTACGGGCCCGACTTCAGCGGGCTGGGCGGCAGGCACTCCGGTGGCCAGTCCGGGGATCAGTCCGGCGGCACCCACCCCGGGTCGCAGAACAGCGGCGACCCCAGCGACACGGACCCGCCGAGCCCGCCGATGCCGCCCGCACCTCCCACTCCACCGACCCTGCCCACGGGCGGTGGCCCCGGCGGCGGCTCCGGTGGCCAGGGCGGCTCCTCCGGTGGAGCAAGTGGCGCGGGAGCCGCACCCAAGACACCGGCTGCAGGCGGCGGGGGAACGGCTGGCGGTGCCGGTGGCGCCGGTGGCGCCGGAGCAGCTGGCGGAATCCCCCCGGTCGCGGTCTAACCCGATCCGCGCAACCCCCCATACGGACCCCGACGAGATGGAAGGAACCCATCGATGACCACCTACGCCGACTACCAGCGCGACCGGATCGGCTGGTTCTTCGGACTATCCGGAGGCCAACTGATGTTCCTGGCGCTGGCGAGCCTGCCGGCGTTCTGGGCGATCAGCCGCGGAGCCTGGTTCTCCGCCCTCCTGTTCGCCATGGTCTGGCTGTTCGCGCTGGCCATCACCATCATCCCGGTCCGGGGCCGCTCGGCCACCGGCTGGGTGTTCGCCTCGACGATGTACGCCGTCGGCGGCCTGCTCGGATGGACGTCGTTTCGGGCCAAGGCCTCCCAGGGTCGCGCCGAG
>SCQL01000047.1 GCA_004299235.1 bacterium | reverse complement strand
CAAGGTTGGCCGCCTCCGAACTGCGTTTGAGGCGCATAAGTGCTTGTAACTGCGACCGGTTTTGCCCGCTTCGGCCGCGAGCGGGCACACTTCTGCCCTGACTCATGCGGCTCCAACTGAAGTGGCCGCCAGATTTTTCATCCTCACCAGGTTGTAGGCCGCCGCCGCGAACGTGAAAACCCAACTCACCTTCTCCAAGCCCCGATGCCTCACCTTCCCCATCAGCGCAATCCTTTTCAGCCATCCGAAGCACTCTTCAATTCGCTTCCGTTTCTTCTGACTGATCTCGTATCCGCCGTGCCGCGTGGTCCGTCCGTCAATGGCGCTGCCCCCGTTCCGCTTCGTGTTCTGCACCACGTGCGGCGTCACGTTCATGTTCCGGCATTCCGCCACGAAGTCCCTGGTATCGTACCCTTTGTCTCCACCTACGGTCACTCGTTCCACCCCCGGAATCTGTTCTAACATCACCAGCGCGGCGTCGCGTTCGGCGGTGCCATTGGCTTGGAACACCTCCGTCGCTACGATCAGTCCGTTGCGGTGCTCCGTCAGCAGATTCCCGTTGTAGCTCAACTTGGCTTCCTTACCGTTCCCCTTCCGCGCCAAGCGCGCGTCGGGATCGGTGGTGGATTCGTGTGTTTCATTGCTTCGCTTCTCGCCGTGAAAATCCACCGTGGGATTGCCGCAATCATCGGGTGGTGTGTTCTTCTGGTCCTTGCGTTGAAAACTCTTCAAGCTGGCCCAGGCTTCGATCAACGTTCCGTCCACCGTGAAGTGCTCGTCACTGGTCAGGTTCTTTTCCTGCGCCTGCTTCAGCACCTCACACAAGAACTCCCGTGCCACGTCCCCGTCCAACAGTCGGTCCCGGTTCTTGGTGAACACCGTCACGTCCCATACTGGTTCGTCCAGGTTCATGCCTACAAACCACCGATACAGCACACTATAATCGATCTCTTCCATCAGCAGCCGTTCGCTCCGCACCGAGTACAACATCTGGATCAGTTGCGCCCGCAGCAACTTCTCCGGCGGAATCGAGGGGCGGCCGGTCTTTGCGTACATCGCGTCAAATCGCGCCGACATGCTCCAAAGGGCCAGGTCCGCCATGGCTCGAATGGCGCGCAGAGGATGGTCCTGCCGGACCCGCTGTTCGGGCGAAAGGTAGCTGAAAATGTCCGATTGCTGATGGTCTTGACCGCGCATACCAATTAGACGATCAGAACATTCAGACCGTAACTTGTTTCAGAGAGTTTTTCCGCATACTGCTAGTGTACTGAGTCAGAAATACGTTGATTAATGCGACGCGCCGATGCATACTTGTGTATGGCCATCGGACGCCCCACCAAACCGCTCAACGTGACCCCGCAGGAGAAAGAGAAACTGTCGATGCTGGCGCGTCGCCCGAAGTCCGCGCAAGCGATCGCCATGCGCGCCCGCATTGTTCTTGGCTGCAATGACGGACTGAGCAACGGCGAGGTGGCGAAGCGCTTACGAATCACGGGAGCGACGGTCTGCAAATGGCGGGAGCGATTTCGGGTGGAGCGCCTGGAGGGTTTACTCGACGAGCCTCGCTTGGGCGCACCGCGGTCGATAAGCGACGCCAGAGTCGAAGAGGTGATCACGAAAACGCTGGAGTCCATGCCAGGGAACAGCACGCATTGGAGCACCCGGTTGATGGCAAAGAAGACGGGCCTTTCGCAGACCGCCATCGTGCGGATTTGGCGTGCTTTCGGACTGCAGCCGCATCGCGTGGAGAACTTCAAGTTCTCCAAAGACCCACAGTTCGTCGAGAAGGTGCGGGACATCGTCGGCTTGTACCTGAATCCTCCGGATAGAGCGATCGTCCTGTGTGTGGACGAGAAGAGCCAGGTGCAGGCGTTGAACCGCACCCAGCCAATTCTGCCGCTGGCTCCTGGTGTGCCGGCGCGCCAATCGCATGACTACGAACGACATGGAGTCACATCACTGTTCGCGGCCCTGGATGTGGCCAGCGGAGTCACGATCAGCAGTTGCTATCGACGCCACCGGCACCAAGAGTTCCTGCAGTTTCTCAACGACATCGACGCGAATCTTCCCGGCGGTTTTGACGTTCATCTGGTGATGGACAACTACGGAACGCACAAGGTCAACAAGGTGCGCACGTGGTTGGCGCGCCACCCTCGTTATCACGTCCACTTCACGCCCACCAGCGGCAGTTGGTTAAACCTAGTGGAGCGATTGTTTGCCGAAGTGACCGAACGATGCGTCCGGCGCGGAAGCCACACGGCGGTGCGGGCGTTGGAGAAGGCGATGCTGGACTACCTGGATCAGCGCAACAAAGATCCCAAGCCGTTCGTGTGGACGGCGGACGCGGACCTGATCTTGGGCAAGGTCGAGCGCCTTTCTAAACGAATCTCTGACTCAGGACACTAG
>SCQL01000046.1 GCA_004299235.1 bacterium | reverse complement strand
TGTTCCCCGTCAGCACCTATGGCCCAGATTTGAGGTTGTGATTTAAGGAGGATTTGGGTCTCGTCGTAGTGACGAAGGAACGAAGATGAGACCCAAATCCTCCAATGCAAAGAAGCCTGCGGAGCAGGTGGTGAAGGACATCCGACGCGCGACGCGTCGGCACTTCTCGGCGGAAGACAAGATCCGGATCGTGCTGGAAGGCCTGCGCGGCGAGGACAGCATCGCCGAGCTGTGCCGCAAGGAAGGCATCGCCCAGAGCCTGTATTATGTCTGGTCGAAGGAATTCATGGAGGCCGGTAAGCGCCGCCTGGCCGGTGACACTGCCCGTGCCGCCACGACCGATGAGGTGAAGGATCTGCGTCGCGAGGCCAGCGCCTTGAAGGAATGCGTTGCCGACCTGACGCTCGAGAACCGTCTGCTCAAAAAAAGCATGATCGCGGATGGGGAGGACGAAGAATGAGGTATCTCGCATCCGAGAAGCTCGAGATCATCAGGATTGTCGAGCAGTCGCACCTGCCAGCCAAGCGGACCCTGGATCAGTTGGGCATTGCACGCCGGACCTTCTGCCGCTGGTATGACCGCTACCTCGAGGGCGGTCCCGAAGCGCTGGAAGATCGGCCCTCGGCACCGAGCCGGGTGTGGAACCGCATCCCGGCCGACATCCACGACCAGATCATCGAACTGGCACTGGAGCAGTCCGAGCTCAGCCCGCGGGAGCTGGCGGTGCGCTTCACCGACGAGCAGCGTTACTTCGTGTCGGAAGCCACGGTTTACCGCCTGCTCAAGGCCCATGACCTGATCACCAGCCCGGCCTATGTGGTGATCAAGGCGGCGAACGAGTTCCACACCAAAACCACTCGGCCCAACGAGATGTGGCAGACCGACTTCACCTACTTCAAGATCATCGGCTGGGGCTGGATGTACCTATCGACCGTGCTCGACGACTTCTCGCGCTACATCATCGCCTGGAAGCTGTGCTCCACCATGCGCGCCGAGGATGTCACCGACACGCTGGACATGGCGCTCACTGCCTCAGGGTGCGACCAGGCCCATGTGCACCACAAGCCCCGGCTGCTCAGCGATAATGGCCCAAGCTACATCGCCGGCGAACTGGCCGACTATATCGAGGCCCAACGCATGAGCCATGTCCGCGGTGCCCCGCTCCATCCCCAGACCCAGGGCAAGATCGAACGGTGGCACCAGACCCTCAAGAACCGCATCCTGCTGGAGAACTACTTCCTGCCCGGCGATCTCGAAGCCCAGATCGCGGCCTTCGTCGAGCACTACAACCACCAGCGCTACCACGAGAGCCTGAAAAACGTGACACCCGCCGATGCCTACTCCGGAAGGGCCGCCGCCATCATCAAACAACGTGAAAGGATCAAGCGACAGACCATCGAACACCGGCGCTTGCACCACCGCAAGCTCGCCGCCTAACATCAACCCCAGACGAGGCCGACACTCCGCTAATTTACGCCGCGACTTGCGCCAAATGTTCTGACGACGGACA
>SCQL01000045.1 GCA_004299235.1 bacterium | reverse complement strand
AGCTGACGCGAAGAAGGGCGACGGAACAGGCCCTCTTCACCTCCGCCGGTACGGCTCCCTCCCATGCGACAGGCTGGGAAGCGAAGAAGGGTACGAAAGTCGCTTTCAAAGTCGGTGCGTTTTTGTCCTTCCCTCCCACTCTCTTTCTCGCTTTATAGGTAAGCTGACGGTTTGGGGGTGGGTAGCGGAGGATTGGAATGGCAGGATCTGTACGTTCTCACTTTTCCCGCTTCTCGAGCTCGATGGCGCACGAGCTGACGAGGTACCGGATGAGCAGGGGCTCGCACGGGCTGCAAGTTCGATGGCTCGACTCTTCCTTCGACGTGCGTCTACCCCTCGCCGAAGAGAGCGTCGTATTGATGGACTAAGTGCAACAGCTGCGTCACGGGCGGCTGCAACGGCGGCCTTGAATGCGCGCGGTCCGTCCTCCCTTCCTCCTCCCTTCCCTCCCTCCTCCTAACACTCCTAACCCTCCGCTCGCAGCGTCGGCGGCACCGGCGTCCCACCCGCCACCCTCGGCGAATGGAACCTCGCCTCGCCCGACCAAGACTGGTACGACGTCTCGGCTGTGGACGGGACGAACGTTCCTATGAGTATCACGAACGACGCGGGATGCGCACAGCCGAGTTGTGAGAAGGACATTAACGAGGTTTGCCCGACTGAGCGTGCGTTCATGCTTCCTCCTTTCTCTCACCTTCTTGACGAGTAGCTGAGGAGGAGGAGCGCAGTCTCGGCCTACGACTCGACCCACTCCACCGTCCTCGGCTGCCTCACCTCATGCCAATCGCGCGCTCTCACGCCCGTCCCCTCAAACTCGGCCAACTGCTGCTCCGGGGCGTTCGACACGCCCGCCAAGTGCCCAAAGGAGAACGTCCAGTACTACGAGGTGTTCAAGAGTAACTGTCCTGATGCTTATGCGTATGCTTGTGCGTCGCGCTCCTTTCTTCCTTCCCTTGTCCGGGCGGGAGCTGACGGGTTAAGCGAGGTGTAGACGACGAATCGAGCGGGTCGGCACTCTGGACTTGTCCCAAGGCGAAGAAGGCCAACTACACCCTTACGTTCTGTGCGTCCGCCTGTTCCGCTGCTCGCTCAGGCGTAGTCGAGCCTTGCTGACGCCCGAGAACGACAGGTCCGTGAGCGAGCAACCGCGACTAAGTATCGCCCTTCGCAACTCAATCCCTTCCCTTGCTCCTTCATTCAGCTGCTCTGTTCTTTCCGTCTCTCAGTACTCGCATACACACAGTCTGTGCAACGTCTGGTCCACTCGTTTTCGGAAGAATGCCTGCTCATCGGGAACAAGCTGAGAGAGGGTCGCCGCAACCTCCTCCTTCACTCGCAACCTGTGCGGGCGGAAGCGGCGAAACGACGTGTGCTTGCAACAAGGACCTCAGACGAAAGCTATGCGAAGTGGAACAAGCTAGGAGGGAAAACGAGGGGGAGGGTATCCAGAGGCGAGCGGAAGGGAATGTGGGAATAGTTGCGAGGCGAGGCGAGGTGTGGTGTGGTGGAATGAACGACGGGATATA
>SCQL01000044.1 GCA_004299235.1 bacterium | reverse complement strand
ATCATCGAAGCGCCGCCAGGATCTGGACGATGCTGCGCAGCTGCGTCGGGTCGAATCCGGCAAGCGTGCATGCGAAAACCCCGCGTCCCGGGCCTTCTTGCAGGGTCTGCTTGGCAGCGATTGCTGTCGTTGGCCACTGACGCACTTACTCACACTTTCTGGCATTAAGCAGTCGTTCCTCGCGTACGTTTATGTGGCCAATCAAATGTAGTAGCGGAACGGCAGTGGGGGCAGCTCGTTCTTACGAGGCGCTGCCGTGAGAATTTCTCCGACCGAGTCGGCAAAGCGCAGCGTTACGGGAACACCGTCACCGTAAATGCAGGCGTTGTAATTGAGCTTTGTCAGGCCCAGCACATCGGCCATGACTTGCTCAATGTCGGCATAGCCTCTGGCAATTTCGATCGTAAGTGGGCTTGGAACTTCGCGGCCAGCATAGGTTTGAAGTCTAGGGACATAGCCCTTGGTCCAAAGATAGCCGCGCGTCTCGGACTTCACCCATGCCATACCGCGCGCGATCGCGCTGGTGCCATGCCGGTAGAGCTTGACACCGGAGTCTTCCCGGATGCGCACGCAGACTACGTTTGTCTCCGGCGGTACCGTTGCGCGGAAGCCCTCCCACTCATCTTTGGAAAAGCGCGTCTTGCCGTGAATGAACAGCTCCTTGGGTGCTGCGCCTCCGTGCCCCTTGCGGTAAGCCTCGACCACCATCGACATCAGCGCTTTGGCTTTGTCCTCAGGCAGATGAAAGTCATCCTCTTTGTCGGACTTGAAACGACCCGGCGTACCCTTAAACACCACGCCATCGCCTGACTCTAAGAACATCTGCGCGCCACAGCAGACCATGCCAGGCACGGGGTTCGAGGCGTCTTGCTTGAAGACGACTCCGACGTAGCAAACGCCGGGACGGACGTTGGCGAGTTGCCAGGGCTTACCACCAGCCTTGAAGTAACAGGTTGTGGCCAAGTTCCACGCCAACGTTGCCGAATCCTGTAATGCGCGCAGCGGCTTGCCGAGCGCGTTAGGGAATTCCTCCGGGGCGAGCGTCGTCTCGCGTAACACCTGGACGGAGGCCTTGTGCTCCAAGAGTCGGGCTTTGAGCTGGTTGTGAAAATCGAGCTCGTAGAGGTAAATCTCCGCCGACTGCGCATCCTCCTCAAACAGCCCAGGCTCATTGGTCAGCAGGCGGGTCGCCTGCTTTTTATCCATGAGCGCTACGGGGGCCACCACCCCGGCTCCACCCTTCTTGGACTTCGACTGCGGACGGCAGTATTTGTAGACATCTTCGGGCACGATCGCCATCCACAGGTCAATGTGCGCCTCGGCGTCGTCACGCAAGTGCTCGGCAATGGCGTCCGAATAGAGCGACACTGCGTTGTGGATCGCCTGGTGCCGATCGGACATGCTAATGGCTGCATCCAAATCAGCAGGATCGACCTCGATGTAGGCCGCAGGCTGCAACGGCCACTCAACGCCAAAAATCGCCTGAAAACCTGGGAAAATCGTGTGATTCGGGTCGTTCTCCTTGGCCGGGGCGATGGGCTTGCCGAGGCGCTCGGAGAGCTTGCCATAGAGACGGCGACCACGGGCGGTGGCAATCACGCCGATGCGCAATCGCCCGCCGGTCAACGGGCCTCGCAGCGGACCATAGAGCGAAAGGCCGTCTTTCGGATGCGCCATGGCCTGGCTGAAGGCGAATTGCAGTTCGGGCTCGGCTATCTCAATAAGGCGAGGATCGAAGGTCATTGGGCGCCTCCCTCTTCGTCGTTCTCTTCCAGAGCGAGATCTTCCTCATCAACCTCATCCACCGGATCGGCATCGACAGTCTGCTCAACATCTGACAGGCCGCACGGTGCATCAAACTGGATCGGGGTGGAACCAAGCGTGATGCTTCGCCCCGACCCAACCGGCAGGAGCAGCTCGGCCTGACCTTCGGAAGCAAGCCACAAGAATGCCCGCATGAGCGTGCGCCATTGCTCGTTCCACCAACTCTTGCAAAAGCCTCTGCGCAGGCGGTGGCTCCTCAAGGCGTCTTCGAGCGGCTTGCCATCGTCGTCAGTGAAGATCACCGCGTGACGCAGTTCCACGCGCCAAGGATCGTCAAAGGAGATCACCATGGCGACGCCATAGGCCCAGCAGGCGCCGTGCTTCTCGCTTCTGCCATTCAAGGCCTTGATGCGCTTCTTGCCATCGAAATCCTCATAGTGGACATACTTGCTTCGGCCGCCGGTGAGTTCTGGCGTCACGTAGAAAATCCGCCTGCCACCAGACTGATACACGCTAGCGAAGCCTTTGACCTCCATCGCCAGCTCCCAGGCCTGACGCACCAAGTTACCGACGCGCTTGCGCGCCTCCCACCAAGTCACCTTCTTGTCGCCCAGCGTCGATCCCTCATTGATGAACGTGGACGTGTCAGCCGCGTTAGACGCTTGGAGCATCACGGATTTAGCCATCAAGGACACAAGATCAGCGCCCGTGGCGAATCCGACAATGCGATCCTCGTGCTCAAACCAAGGCAGCTTGCGGTTAGCCTCAGTCACTTTAATCTCGCGGTCCTTGCCGAGGATGCGCGCGGTCTCGATCGCTGGAGGCAGCAAGAGGATCGGCAGCCAAGTCGAGTCGAGCGTCTCTTTCACATCGGTCTTGACGACGGCGCCCTCTTTGAGCGCGGGTAGCCAATGGCGGGCGAGCGCGGGGTCGAGGCTTGTCACCTTCGGCGCTTGCGCCTCTTCCAACGTGTCCACCAACGCTGCAAGGCCCTTATGCCACCCACCGGTGAAGTCGAGTAGGTTCTTCCGATGCAGGGAGATCGGCACATCGCCAAACAAGATGTCGTCGATGCGGACAGGGATAACGAAACCTGGCACGCTACGCTCGATGGTGCCGGCCACAGCCCATTCATCCTTGACACCCTGCTTGCCTACGGCCACTTTAGACACAACGGCGACGAAGCGAAAAGAGTCATTGCGGATCGCCGCCTCGATCTTGTCCCAGAAGTAGTCACCGCCTTTGAGGCGCGCCAAGTCATGCCAGACCTTGTAGCCCGCCAACTCCAACTTGGAGCCGAGCCAGCGGGCGAAGTCATTGTCTTCTGGCGTGGCATGACTGATGAAGATTGCGTCGCGCATCATGACAACAAGGCCAAGCACAGCTGTGGCTCAAGCAGCTTCGGAACAATGGCCATCATATTTCCCCTCCCTTATCAATAACTCTGTTACGAAGAAAATGTAACAAGATGTGCGGCAATTGACATTGATGACCGCTAGCATTCCCAAGTCGACTTTATAGCGATTGCGGTCCGTCAATCTCGGCGGGCAGAACTACTGCAGCTGCCTCCTGCCGGCCACTGGTCAGCAAACCGGAAAGACTCATGACCGGTCGGTGAGCAGGCGGCCCTGTCAGCTCCAGATGGAAACCAGCTCGGCAATCTTGGTTGCGACTACCGCCATGGTGTCTTCCGATGTATCAAGGCCGCTTCTCGAAGCCAGCATGGGACTGACATCGCGTAGCGCTGTGTACGTCGTACCGTGAACGATGGGCACGAGTCGGTTGCCTTGGAGGAGGGTCGAAAGCTCTTTGTCGGCAATGCCCTCCTTTGGAAGCCGTGCCAGCAACGCTGGGGTCACAAGGACGAGCCCAATTTTCGAAGCCGCCAAGCCCTTATCGATGGCTCGCATCATCGGCACGCCAAGGCCAAGATCCTTTTCGCTGAACCAAACCTTGACACCAGCGGCCTCAAGCAAATCGTGCAGTTGTTTGGCGGATCCTTGCCTGTCATCCCAAGCGTGGCAGAGGAAGCAATCCCGAAGGTCTGGCTTTGCTGCTGCTTCTCTTTCAACAGCCTCGCGTACCGGTGTGAGGGACGCCACCTGAGCAGGTGTGTACGAAACGGACGAACTGGCGCGCGACCAGCGCGGCCTCGAACTGCCCCCGCCACTGGATTTGCCGCCGCTGCTGTAGCCATAGCTTCCGCCCGATGAATAGGAGGAGCTGTAGCCGCTGCCATAACCGCTGTAACCACCGTACCGGCGACCATAGCTGCCACGGCATGCGGGGCAGGCCGCTGCAGCGCTAGATGAGCGGTGGCCTTCGACTGGAGCTGTGCATTTAGCCATGCTTACCCCTTCGGCGGAAACGTGTCGTTCCCGTGACTGTCCTTGTATTGAATCTGACCGCTCTGGCCATGGACCACCAACTCGGACTTCTGATTCTGCGAAATCTCTCGGGCGCGATCGACCGCGTCTTGCTTGCGATCAAACACCTGCGTGTCGCGTTGGGCTCCAGCACCCCGGACGGCCCAGCCATCTTCACGGGGAACGACATGTTGATTGCGTTTGCTCATATCGAGGCTCCTTGTCGCGGCGTGATTGCCGCTCTATATATGTGTGCGGTCGCCAAATCCGGCGCGGACAACAACCAGATCGCTGTCCGCATGGAGAATGACGACCGCACACATAAAAGCCCAGGGAGGAGCCGTGCCACCGAAACCGCCTTCAGAACGCCATGCCAGTGTTGAGGAGTTATCCCGTGCGCTGACGATGCTGACTACCGCCGAGCGGCTGCGCCTTTTCGCAAGAGCCCGCCTGCTTGCCTGGGGTACTGAGTACACAGATCCCCAAGAGTTGTTCAATGAGGCGGTGAAGCGTGCCCTCGTCGCCGCAAGCGGAGCCAAGCAGGACGGTGAACGCGGCCGTCCCTGGCCCATCGACCGGGTGCCACTTCCGGCCTTTTTGTCTGGCTGCATGGATAGCATCGCCGATTCATCCAGGGAGTCGCTTGGTCAAACCCAGACCGACCGATTGGAGGCATTGGCGGGCGAGGCTGGGGACGTGGACACTGTGATCCACCGAGCTGGTCGCTGGAACACTGACGTCGTAGAACAGGCCATTGAGGTGGAGGACATGTTTGACAGGCAGCAACGAGCTCAGGCCGATGCACATGCCATTGAGGCTCACTTCAAGGACGACCAAGAAGTGCTGGCGGTAATCGAGGGGGAGAAGGCCGAAATGCCGGTAGCAGAGGTACTTGCCTTGTTCGATCTTGATCAAAAGACCTACGACACCGCACGGCGCAGGCTTAGGAGGCAGGTGGACAAGCTGATGCCTGGAAGGAGACAGCGATGACCAACGAAATGCCGAAGACACTCAATGCAATTCGAGCGCTGGCGCTTAAAGACCTCGAAGCTGCATCTGATGAAGACATCCGGGCCGAGCTCGCCGCTGAAGGCATCGACCCCGATCAGTTAGCAGCCAGCATCGCGCTGAATCTTGATGACGTTCTGGCGGCCGGCCTTCGCCAACATGCCGCAGCCGCCAAAGTGGCCATGCAAGTGCGAACGGCCCCCAAGAAGTCGCTGCGGCCTACGCTGGATCGCATTAAGGAACGCATCGCGCAAGCCTTCGCGGCCGAGCCACAGCTGGCTACCGCATTCCGAGAAGGAAGCCGCCAGAGCGATGCCGACCTGGAAACACTCTATGACGATCTTGTGCTGATGGGCAAGATCCCCGACGCCGATGATTACCGTTGACGTCGACAGACTCAGCCGCCCGGAGCGCTTGCTCTGGGGGCATGGCGTCAGAAGGCCCGAGCATATTGATTTGGAGGCCATCGCCAGCGCCAGGGGCGCTCACGTCGTCTACAGAAAACTCGACGGTTGCGCGGCACGCCTGGTTGCCGCCGGTGATCGTGCCGTCATCAGTGTCGCCATGGACGACAACCTCGGACGAAGGCGATTCTCGTTGGGGCATGAATTGGCCCACTGGATGCAGGACGCTCAGCGGACATCATTCAAGTGCTCCAGCGCCGACATCGGGCCGCAGCATGCTGAAGCCAAGTCCATTGAGGCCGACGCCAACAGCTTCGCCAGTCAACTGATCCTTCCCGACTATCTGGTCTGGCCATGGATGGCGGACCGCAAACCCAGTCTTGATCTTGCGAATGCAATGGGTGGCAATTTTCAAGCCAGTCTCACTGCTTCCGCCCTGAAGTTGCTCCAACGTGCTAAGGTACCGACCGCAATCACCTGCCACGATCAGCGAAGGCTGAAGTGGTCCAGGCGCAGCCGGGATTTTTCAACCGACTTCTACATCTTGAACGAGTTGCACCAAGACACAATTGCGTTCGAAATGGTCTTTGGGGCCACCAAAGGGCTAAGCCGTCCGAAGCGAGAAAGTGCCTCGCGGTGGATCAGTGGCCCAGGCACCTATCGAATGGAAGTCTGGTCGCAGTCGATCAAACTTCCTGAAGGTTCCGTGCTATCCATGCTCTCGGTTGTATAGCCAGCCGCTGTATTCGTGACCGGTTGCGGTCTAAGCCGCCGCTCAGTTGCATATCCTGACTGGCAGAGAACAGCCTGAACCTGCCCTTCGGCTTGCGAACGTAGATATCAGATCCTGGCCGCAAGCGGGCGCCGCCGACCGGGCCAGCAAGCTGCTGATCGGTCTCCGCCACGGACAGACGCCGTTCAGCCAATAGCTGCAGCAGCCTCTCCTTCTCTGCAACCGGGCCAGGCGCCGGCCTGATCGAAGATTTACCGTTCGTACCGACCTATTGATCGGGCGGCGATTCCACGCCCGGTCGGCCGCCACTTGCTCCCGCGCTGCCCATTCTTTCAAAAATGATCTTCTCCACAATTGTGTGGAGCTGCGCTCGCAGTTCCGCAATGGTTTGCGCGGTGAACTCGATGTCCTGGCCCTCGCCCGCGATCACTGCGTTCAGACGGTCGGCCACGATGTCAGTCAGCACACGAGCCTTGAAGCCCTTGTACTCCAGATAGTCTTCCCCTTTGCGCTCCAGTACCTGCCGCACCCGGAAGCTGCCGTAGTACGCGCCGGTCACATTGATGCGGTGGTGCCCCATGGCCTCGCTCACCTTCATCTGGATGGCCTTGCGCTGTGCCTCGCCCATCTGATCGGCGGCTCCCCCCAGGGTCGGTGGCAACAGACCCTGGAGCATCGCCATGTTTTCAGCAAACTCGGCCCGCAGCCCATGGCCCACGCAGTCGCTGTCCATCCCGGACACTCCCAATTTCCTCATGTTGTACCAATAGTGCTTTTGATTCTGCTCGTACGTGTGCCGAGGCCATCCCAATGGGCGACCGAACCCGGCGACGCGCTTGGCGTGCTCCAGCATCGCTCTTTGAAATGGGTGAACGATGGGAATATCCCTGTCCTTCCCGCTCTTGCCGATGTTGTCCCTGATCAGCAGGTGAACAACCGCGTCGGCCTTCGTCGGGACGATTCTCAGCTGTTCCTTCCTGCGCAGGCCGAAGGCCAGACCCAGGCGCAGCATGGCGCCGAACCGGCGGTCGATGGCGTCGGCTTGTTGGATTTTCAGGGCGACGTTCAATCCGTTCTCCGACCAGCTCTTGCTTCGCTGCGCCATGGGGTTGACGCTGAAGACCCGAGGATCCACCTCGGGCACGAAGTGCGCCGCGCCTTCTCTGGCCGGTATCAGATGCGGCTTGCCGATCCATCGGCAGATCTGGCGCAGGCGGCTGACGTCGTTCTGGATCGTCTTGGGCTCTTTGCCGCTGCTGTACCAGTCTCGAATCAGGGCGCGAATGTGTCTGTCCTCCAGGCCGCGAATGTCGCGCAGTTCCATGCCAAGCCCCCAGAGCCGGCCGCACGCGGCGGCGGCGACTTCCAGGGTGTTGTCGACGGTGCGCTTTGACGCGACCTTGCCGTCCCGCCGGGTCTGGCCATGGGCCAACACCAGGGCTTTGGCCGAATCTTTCAGCGCGGCCATGCGCTCGTACTGGATTTTGTTCATCGTGACATGCTGCCAGCGTTGGCCGGGTGTCACAGCTTGAATGACGCTCTTTTTCATTCAACATTCCGGCTTGCGTCCAAGCGTGCAGGCTCGCCCAGATGGAGCATGGAGCGGCCACTGTGATCTTCAAGGTCCAATTCGCCTTCACCTGAGATTCCGGCTCCCGACCATGAGCCGCCCCAGCAGCGGCGTCGCATCCACCAGACGCTGCGCGACCAGGTGCCGCGCCTCCCCTTCCCTCTGCCATTGCCCGTAGCCCAGGCATGCAGTCCTCGCCAGCGTAAATTGCTCCACGCAATCTGTGGTCTAGGCTGTGGGTAAATGCCTGAACAACTTAGAAACGTGGCGCCGGGCTTGAGTTTGCCGCTGGTGCCAAACAAATGGGCAATGAGGCGTCACGTCGCGACCCGTTCGGTCCTTCGAGCAACTCCGGCCGATGGCCATGCGGCCACATCACCCTATCTCAACCTGCATCAACGACTTGCGTATGGTTCAGAACGGACTACCGGGTTTCTGGCGGCAGCCATGTCCCGGCATCGTGCGCGTCCACGGCGCTGCGCCCCAGCGTGCCCGCGCTGGCCATATCCGAGCTCATCCAGTGGTTGCGATTGCCGCGCGAGGGGCTGTTTCGTCTCGCCATTGCATTCTGGAGCGTGGCGCGGTGGCCTTGGGTGATTCATTGGACTGTCCCTTGCGGTATTCGGGTGAACATTCGAGCCATTCGCACGATGTTGCTGGCCGTCATGGTCAGCTTGAAGTGCTGATCGACCCGTCGGATGCCTCTATACAGTGTCTGCCGGATGCGCCCGATGGTCTTGCCCCAGCCGAAGTGCTCCTCGATGCGTTTTCGGATCGTCTGGCTGACAGCATAGCCGGCGTGCCGGCTCGTTCGCCCATCGATGGCACTACCGCCGATGCGCGTGTCGTTGCTCGCCACATGCGGTGTGACGCGGCGCCGGCGGCAGGCGGCGATGAAGTCCCGCGTGTCATAGGCCTTGTCTGCGGCGACGGTTTTGGGGTGCGTGCCGGGCAAGGTGTCCAGCATCGCCAGCGCCGCGGCCCGCTCGCCCAGCCCGTCAGCATGAGTGACCACGGCACCGACCACCAGCCCCGAGCGGTTTTCCATCAGCACATGGCCCTGGTAGCTCATGGTCGTGGCGCCGTGGTGACTCTTTCTGAACAGCCGGGCGTCGGGGTCGGTGGTGCTGGCATGGGTGTCGTTGCTGCGCGGCTTGCCCTTCCAGTTGGCTTGGGTGTTGCGCCCGCTCGGGCCACCGTCGTTGGCGTCGTCGCTGCCGCCGTCCCTGGGCACGAAGCTCTTGTGGCTGGCCCACGCCTGGATCAGCGTGCCGTCCACCGAGAAGTGCTCTTTGGACAGCAACTGGCGCTTGTCGGCCAAGGTCATGACCTCTGTGAAGAAGCTCT